>JBJERD010000170.1:0-2774 GCA_051882095.1 Oscillospiraceae bacterium | reverse complement strand
ATATTAGAAAGAATCCGCCGCCTATAAATACTCCGTAAAAATACTCGGGAATAAAACCTGAGTTTTCACGGTTGAGATAAAACCAGTCAATAAACCATGTACCGGAATTGTTATAGCCTGCCGCCATCATTCTGACAGCCAGAAACATTGCAATGACAAACAAAAGCACATAGATAAGCGATCCCAACAGCTTGTTTTTTCTGATGCGGTCAAACAGATTGAAAAACAGCAGCTCAAGCCCTATGAACAAAAGCGTAAACGGAAGGACCATTTCATAATAATAGCAGTCGATAACGTCATACGCCACCGCAGCACCAAGCAGCATAGGCAATATTTGATTTTTTAGTTTTTCAAGAAAATCACTTTTTTGTTTCATACAATATCCTTATTACTTTTCGGAAACTCTTTATTGCTAGCAAAGCTTTTTAAATTCAAAATCCTTTGAACATTCCCACATCTCAGAACCAAGCGGATTGAAGCCGCTGTTTTCGTGTACCACAAGCATAAGCTCCTTGTTCTCAAAAAGCTCAGATGCCAATGATGAATGTTCTGTATCCACGGTAGTAAAGCAGACTGCTCCGCCGTTTTCCAACGCCTCGGACGGCAGCCTTTGCGCAGGAGTTACTGAAATAAACCCCGACAGCTGTTCCTGCAAAGCCAGCAGGTCGTTGACCGATTTTATGTCTGCGTGCTGCCAGCCGCCGATGCAATAGTACAATTCGCTCTCCAAGCCCTGATAGACAAGCATCGCCAGCATAGCAAGACAACCCTCGATTATATTGTCAAGATTGCAGTAATCGGCTTCGGTCATGTTTTCAAAATATGGGCAGTCAAGAATAAACACCTGACTGGAAACGGCAAGCTTTTCATCAAGTCTTACCATGTAGATATCACGCTTTGAAGAAAGCTTCCAGTTGATCTTTTTGATAGGGTCTCCCGGCGAATAGACACGATGCTCATAACCGGGCATACCGGTAGAACCTATGGCAGATTCGGAGGTTTCTTCTTCATTCTCATCAAATCCGACGTTCTGAGATGTTGATTTTATTATCTCCGACTGTGTTCCCGTATCGGGAATATCGGGAAGTATCCTTAATTCTATTCTTTTCAAAGCGTCCTCTGAAAGAATAATATCCCGCCGAGTTAGTCCCAGAAAATCAAGCAGCTGTATTCTTTTGATACCCACATACGTCTTTCCCGAGTGAACGGCTGTAAAAGCAGCAGTCAGCGTTTCATTGCCGGATGCAGAGGCAAGCGCCAGTCGAAAAACCGTCTTATCGACCGCCTTCAGCTGGGGAGAACAGTCAAGCTCTATCTCAATAAAAGAGGTAGGAAAAATAGTTTTCTTGCAAAGCTTTATCTCAACTTCAAGCCTGTCCCCTTTTGAAAGCATTTTATGACGGCAGTCGATAACAGCATTTATCTTCGACCGCTGATAGAATAAAAGCAGCTGAGAGAAGATAAGCGCAAGAATAAGTATAGCAGCGATCATAACACCGCCGCTGCCGTCTATCATAGCAGCTATTGCACAGGCTATCAATATGCAAAATATATATCCCAACAACTTCTTCATATCAGATACCGCCGTCAACAGGAGCCTTGACCGTCATAGCTATCTGCTCCATAGCCTCCTCGTTTGATGCAAACGCAGACTTACCCTTAGGCGAAAGAATAAGGCGGTGCGCAAGAACGCAGACCATAATATGCTTAACATCGTCGGGAACTACATATTCTCTGCCCTTTATATATGCATAGGCTTTTGAAGCTTTAAGCAAAGCAATACTGCCTCTCGGTGAAACGCCCAGCTTTACATAGTCGCTGTTTCGTGTTGCGTTTACAAGAGCTATTATATAGTCCTTTATGCTTGGAGCAGCCTTTACAGCAGCAGCCTCGGTTATCATGTCCATAACGTCCTTTCTTGACATAACTGTGCCCACAGCTTTTGCATATGAAGCAGTTTCCGCTCTTGATATTATCTCCAGCTCCTCCTGTGCAGAGGGATAGCCCATTGATATTTTCATGAGAAATCTGTCCATCTGCGCTTCGGGAAGATGATAGGTTCCATAAGTTTCAACAGGATTCTGCGTTGCAAGTACCATAAACGGCAGCGGAAGCTCATAGGTCTTGCCGTCCAATGATATCTGGTGTTCTTCCATAACCTCCAAAAGACTTGACTGAGATTTTGGCGAGGCTCTGTTTATTTCATCAGCCAGCAAAAAGTTACACATTGCTGCGCCTTCTTTGTATTCAAGCTGTCTTGTTTCGGGATTTATCATTGAAAATCCGACAATATCGGAGGGCATTACATCAGGGGTAAGCTGTATTCTGTTAAATCTGCCGTCAACCGATTTTGCAAGAGCTGATACAAGCTGAGTTTTTCCCACACCCGGAACATCTTCTATCAGAATATGACCGCCGCAAAGCATGGCTGCGATGACCTTTTCAATAGGCTCTCTCTTTCCTACGATTATCTTCTCTATGTTCGCTATCAGAAGTTCAACCTTGTTACTCATCAAAACACTCCTATCTTATGTTTATCACATTATATTTGATTTTTGACTCTTTGTAAAATACTTATACCGAACAAACCGCCATATATAAAACGTACAACAAAAAGCTTGTACATTACTTACAAAATAATTATATATCATATCAAAATATTTGTCAACGGAATTAATCTTAGGGATTTCTTAAGCTTGTAGGATTACAATAGAAGCGATACAAAAATTAATAAAAAAGAGTAGCGGAAAAGCCAAACCTGTGTTACAGTTAAG
>JBJERD010000169.1:0-2781 GCA_051882095.1 Oscillospiraceae bacterium | reverse complement strand
ATGTTCGTAAACGTGGAAAACGTGGTCTCGGCAGAGGATCTGTTCAAAGCCGTCACCGAAAACGCCCAAAGCTTTGATATCATAATAAAAGCGGCGGCAGTTGCCGATTATACTCCGGCAGAAACAGCCGACAGCAAGCTGAAAAAGTCCGACAATGATATGAAAATAGAGCTTAAACGCACAAAGGATATACTCAAATACCTTGGCGAGCATAAGCGCAGCGGACAGCTTATCTGCGGATTTTCAATGGAAACGGACAACGTTCTTGAAAACTCAGCCAAAAAGCTCAAAACCAAAAACTGCGATATGATTTGCGCAAATTCTCTGCGCACCGAGGGTGCAGGCTTCGGAACGGATACAAACATCATAACGCTCATAACCGCCGACGGCGCAGAGGAGCTGCCCGTTATGACCAAGCTTGAAGCCGCCCATAAAATTCTGGACAGGCTTGCAAAGCTGTAGACCCATTAATATCGAAAGGAAAAAACTTTATGAAAAGAATTGAGATATGCGAAAACAAAATACATTTCGTACTGGAGATAAACGACGAAAATGAAGCAAAGCTGCTGCACTTTTCGGCTATGCCTTTTGACGAAAAGAACATCACGTCAAGAACGGGAACCGTGGGCTTCCGCCTTGTAGAAATAAACCTTTCGGGAATAGACCGACCCTATGAGCGGCACGGCAACAAGTATATCGTCACCGCTCCCGGCTATCGCATGAAATTTAAGGATTTTACCGATACCGCCAATCAGCTGGGCAGAAAGCTGGAGATAACCACCTTCGACGAGCCCACGGGAATAGAAGCCGTTTCCCATTTTCAGTTCTATAACGGCATTTCCGTAGCAAGGTGCTGGACTACCGTAACAAATAAGGGCAGCGAGGAACAGACTCTTGAATATGTTTCTTCATTCAATATCAACGGCATCGAAAAAGAAGGTCTGCTGCCGCAGGATAAAAAAATGAAGCTTTCGGTGTGTCACAATTCATGGCAGAGAGAGCTTCAGTGGACGGACTATACTCTTCCGCAGCTGGGAGTTGAGCAGTGCCAGCCTGTGGAATATCAACATTCCTCCAAGGTAATAGGCTTTACAAACGTGGGCAACTGGTCGGCTAAGGAGTATATCCCTATGGGTTATCTTGAAAACACCGAAACAGGCTCTGCAATATTCTGGCAGATAGAGCATAACGGCTCATGGCATTGGGAGATCTCCGATCAGGAGGGACATCTCTACCTGCAATTGTCGGGACCGTCGGAGATCGAATCCCATTGGAGCAGAATACTCAGACCGGGTGACAGCTTTGAATCGGTTCCCTGCGCAGTGGGAGTGTGCGCAAAGGGCGAGATGAACTGCTTCGACACCGCAATGGGTGAGCTTACAAGATACCGCCGAAAGATACGCAGAAGAAACAGAGATAACGAAACTCTTGCGGTCATCTTCAACGACTATATGAACTGCCTGTGGGGAGATCCCACCTCCGAAAAGGAATTTCCCCTTATCGACGCTGCTGCGGAGGCAGGCTGCGAGTATTTCTGTATCGACGCAGGCTGGTATTCAGAGGGCTTCTGGTGGGATTGGGTAGGCGAGTGGCAGGAAAGCCGCAAGCGTTTCCCCAACGGTCTGAAAGAGGTCACCGACTATATCCGCTCAAAGGGCATGATTCCCGGCGTGTGGCTGGAGCTTGAGGTAATGGGGATAAAATGCCCCATGGTGGAAACGGTCTGCGACGACAGCTGGTTCTTTATGCGCCACGGAAAAAGAGTTTACGACCGCTCACGCTATCAGCTTGATTTCAGAAATCCCAAGGTCATCGCCCACGCAGACGAAGTCATCGACCGTCTTGTTTCGGAATACGGCGTGGGATATATCAAAATGGATTACAACATCGAGCCGGGAATAGGCACCGAGCAGAACGCCGACAGCGCAGGCGACGGTCTTTTGCAGCACGAAAGAGCATATCTTGCATGGCTTGACGGCGTTTTCAAGCGCTATCCCAAGCTTATCATAGAAAACTGCTCATCGGGCGGTCTGCGAATGGATTATGCCATGCTTTCACGCTATTCCATACAGTCCACATCAGATCAGGACGATTATAAAAAATACTGCACCATAGCGGCAAATTCGCCCTCCGCTCTTTGTCCCGAACAGTCGGCGATATGGTCTTATCCAATGACTTCGGGCGACAGGGAAGAGGTTGTGTTCAACATGGTGAACGCAATGCTGCTGCGCATACATCAGAGCGGACATCTTGGCTATATCGAGCCTGAAAGAAAGGCTCTTGTCAAGGAAGCCCTTTCGGTCTACCGAAAGATAAGAGCCGACATCAAAAACGCCGTTCCTTTCTGGAGCCTCGGCACTTCCCATTTTTCGGACAGCTGGGTATCCCTCGGCTTGAAGACCGAAAACAAAGCCTATCTTGCTGTCTGGAGAAGAGAAAGCGCAGAGGATACCTGTCTTCTGCCCATAGACTTTTTAAAGGGCAAAGATGCGAAGATAGAGTGCATTTATCCTTCCTTCAACGAGGAGCGTTTCGCCTTCAACAAAGAAAACGGCTCGGTTTCGGTTCAGCTGAAAAAGCCTTATACCGCACGTCTTTTCAGACTTGATTTCTGATTCGTCAAGCGGCTTCGGCTCTTGTGGTAACAACGTAAAATCGTGCGGTGAGAAAAAGCAGACAGAGTGACAGTAAAAGCTGGTCTCCCATTCTTGTGTAAATGCTTTCTTGCTGCTGAGTTTTTATCCTGCCTGCGATAACTCCCTTTTCCGAGTCGGTTATTGC
>JBJERD010000168.1:0-2815 GCA_051882095.1 Oscillospiraceae bacterium | reverse complement strand
TGCGATAGAGGGCTTCCCCTTATGCTAAGAATGAATAGGTTTTTCGACAGACTGAAACAGCTGCTTCGGAATATGAAGCAGCTGTTTTTTGTTTATTGAATATCACTGTTCTGAGTATCTTCTCCCGAAAAATCAAAACCTTCGGAGAAATTTTCGCCTATTACCGTTTTTGAAAACTGCGAAGCAGTTTCCAGAAGCTGCGGAGAATTTGCCGTCCATGTATAGAGGTCTGCGTCGGCATCAAGTGCTTTGAATGCTGTTTCAAGGCTCATGGAACGCAGGTCGCAGGCTATAAAGCCGGGCTTTGAAATAAGCCTCCACACTATCGGCTGAGCGCATATCAGCCTGAGCAGATAGCGGCTTCCCTTTTCCGCCTTGTATGTTGAGATAAGCTGACCTCGGAACACCTTTGGAGCAAAAAGCCTGAACCACAGCAGCGAGAAAGGATCAAAGCTTTCTACTGCGTAATCGCCTTTATACTTTTTAAGCATATGATAAACTCGCTTTTCGATCTCCCAAAAAGGCGCACCGTCTTTTATTTCGATAAGAAGGGGTACTCTTCCGTCTACAAGCTTCAGCACTTCCGAGAGAAGTGGTATTTTTTCTTCGCTGCCGTCAAGGGTGAAGGTTGACAGCTGCTCATAGTCAAAATCCTTGATATCCGCTTCGATGCCGCACATTCTCAGCAGTGAGCTGTCGTGAAAAACCACAAGTCTGCAATCCTTTGTCATTCTTACATCAAGCTCGGCAGGTACACCTGCCTGCGCTGCCAGTTCAAAAGCTTTGAGAGAGTTTTCGGGAGCTCCCTTTCCGTGGAGACCTCTGTGTGCTATATATTTTCCGAATTCCATTATACCACCGTCCATAATTTTTGTTGTTACTTATTAATATACTCTCACGAAAGGGATTTGTCAACCGTTATGCAGGCTCATTATAATTGCAAAGTGCAGTCTTAAAGCATATTTCATTCACATAAAAATTTAATTTATTATCACATAATAAACACAATGGTGATTTATAATGATATTATATTTGCAGGTCAAGAAAGGAAAATACTTATGATAAAAAAGATATCAGCAGCCGTTATGGCGTTTATGCTCTGCGTGACAGCTTTCGCTTCATGCTCGGATAAGGATACTTCTTCAGCAAGTTCGGCAGATTCTTCTGTTTCATCTTCCGCAGACGCATCACAAGCCGCAGGAGATGACTCTGCCGCTTCCGCAGACTCGTCGGCAGGCACTGCAGAATCGGCTCCCGACCCGTCTTTTACCATTGACGGTAAAGAGATAGACACCGACGGACTTATTATCTGCACGGTTGACGGCACAGATGTGGATTTTGACACTTTCAGATACTACTACTATTACACGCTCAATATTTATCAGCAGAATTACGGCGCAGACCTTGAGACCATAGCTTCCACCGACGGCGGTTTTGATATGCTCATGGAGGACGTTATCACTCAGCTGAAAAATGAATTTGTTACCTATCGTCTTGCCAAAGAAAACGGCATTGAGCTTAATGATGAGGACAACAAGTATGTGGAGGATATCATTACTCAGTCAAGAGAGAGCTGCAGCACCGAGGAGGAATACAAAACTCAGCTGAAGGATTCTTATCTGACAGAGGACGTCTTCAAGAAAATGCTGGAGCTTTCACGCCTTTATCAGAAGGTTGAGGACAAGCTGCTGACAAACGGAGGAAAATATGCAACTTCCCAGGAAGACTTCAAAAAGATAGTTCAGGATACGGACGAATACTCCCGTGTTGTTCATATTCTTATCCCTTATGAATGTCAGACCGAGATAACGGACGAAGACACCAAAGACAGCTATGAAGACATGACGCTTTCCCAGAAGCTTTCCGCAAAGCAGGCTGCTTTTGACGAGCTTTCGGATGAGGATCAGGCTGCCGCTAAGGATAAAGCCAAAAAGCTTGCGGAAGATGTTCTTCAAAAGGCTAAGGACGGAGAAGATTTTGATTCGCTTATCAAGGAATACGGCTGGGATCCGGGCATGGAAACTTCCCCCGACGGCTACTATGTAAACAAGAACACAAGCTTTGTAGACGAATTCAAGACCGCTGCTTTTGAGCTTAAAGAAAACGAGATAAGCGATCTTATAGAATCGGAGATGTACGGCTGGTTTATTATCAAGCGTCTTCCTGTTGATATGGACTATGTTAATGAAAATATCGAAAACATGATAATTGAGTACGACCAGCCTGCTATCAGACAGCTTTATAATGACATCACCGAAGAAATGGAAGTAACATACGGCGAGTACTACGATAAGATCACCGCAGACAGCATTAAATAACTACGGTTTCAAGCGGACAGCTGAGGTTGTCCGCTTTTTTGCTGCTGTATATTGACTATCCGGCGTTCATTTGATATAATTTTTATTGCACAGTATTTTTTTCGGCAAGCCGCAATTTTCCGGAGGATATTTAAATGGACAGTATTCGTTTTGATGAAGCCTGCAAAAAAATAATCAACAGTCAGCGTGAAAAAAACGGAATAGGCACGTTGGGAGAAAAGACTCTACACGCTGTACTAAAAAATTATTTTGAGCCTCACACCGAAAATCAGGAAATAAAGGTGGGCGGTTATGTTGCGGATATTGTCGGAGAAAACGGTGTTATTGAGATACAGACGGGTAATTTCAACAAGCTTCTTAAAAAGCTGGAACGCTTTCTGGAATTCTGCAATGTGACGGTGGTTTATCCCATTGCCGCAACCAAGTATCTTTCGTGGATGGATATGGACAGCGGCGAGATCACAAGCCGCAGAAAATCTCCCCGCAGGGGGAAGATC
>JBJERD010000167.1:0-19391 GCA_051882095.1 Oscillospiraceae bacterium | reverse complement strand
GATATGCGTCTATACAGGTGAGGTTTTTGGGCAATGTTATGCTTTTTAGTCTCATACAGTATCTAAACGCAGAGGTTTCGATAGTCGTAACACTGTCGGGTATCGTTATGGCGGTAATGTTTGCACAATCCTCAAAAGCGCCGATCTCTATACTTGTAACGCTGTCAGGTATTGTTATACTCTTGATCTCTGTACAGTCAAGAAAAGCAAAACTTCCGATCGTTGAAACCGATTTGCCTTTTATTGAAGACGGAATAGTAATAGAAGTATCCGAGCCGTTATAATCGCTTATCTCCACAGTTCCGTCGTCAAGCACGGTATACTCAAAATCTCCATAGGTTTCCGCACTTGCCGTGATGACGGAATCAAGCTTCTCCGCTACTTCCGCAGGCAGCGCAAGACAGCCAAGCGCAAGAGCGGCGGAAACTAGTCCTGCTAAAATTTTCTTCATATTATGCTTCTCCTTTTTGTCAGACAGTAGTTAAAGGTTTACGGTGATATTATACAACATTTTATCGGGGAATTCAATAGTTTTAGTAAACAAATTTAAATGTAAGTTTTATATGAAAAACACAAACGATCTGTATGAAAAAAATCCCCATACGTTTGCAAAATCACATCATGCGTGTTATAATAGTATCAGCTAAAAATCCACAGGAGGAGATCTTGCTGCATGAAACTGAAAGACAAGGTACTTGAAATTCTTGAAGAAAACAGAGGCGGACGAATTTCGGGAGCGGATATCGCCAAGCGGCTGGGCGTTTCACGAAACGCAGTCTGGAAAGCGGTGGAAGAGCTGCGCACTGACGGCATAGAAATTTCCGCCGCAAGAAACGCAGGATACGCCATAGGCGAGGACGAGGACAGCCTTTCGGTGCAGGGCATAAAGGCTGTTCTGGGTGAAACTTCCTTTGATATACACACCGAAAAGGTTGTGACCTCAACAAACACCGTTTTAAAGGAGCTTGCGCAGAAGGGCGCACCCCACGGATATGTTCTTGCGGCGGAATGTCAGACCGCAGGAAAAGGCAGGCTTGGAAGAAGCTTTTATTCGCCCTCGGGCAGCGGTATATATCTGTCGGTGATACTCAGACCGAAAATGAACGCCGAGGACGCACTTTTTATCACCACCTCTGCGGCGGTAGCGGTCGCAAGAGCTGTGGAGACCTGCTGCGGACATGAGAAAGCTCCGCAGATAAAATGGGTAAACGATATTTATCTGGACGGCAAAAAGATATGCGGAATACTTACCGAAGCGGCTATTGATTTTGAAAGCGGCGGTCTTGAATACGCAGTTCTCGGCATAGGCGTGAACATAACCTCCCCCGAGGGCGGTTTTCCCGACGATATCAAGAACGTAGCCTCGTCGATTTTCGGCGACGGAAAGCAGGATAATATGCGCAACAGACTTGCCGCCGAAATACTGCGTGAGCTTGAAAGGCTCCCCGACGAATTTATGTCGCAGGAGATCTTAGAGGAATACCGCCGCCGCTCAATGCTCACCGGACAGAAAGCCTACGCTCATTTCAGAGACAGCGTAAAGCCCTGCCTTGTACTTGGCGTTGACGAAAGAGCAAGACTTTTAGTTCGCTTTGAAGACGGCAGCGAGCAGGCGCTGTCTTCGGGCGAGGTCAGCGTAAAAATGAACTGACGGCGGCATACATAAGCAAAAATAACGGACATTATCTTTCCTGAAAGGTCAGACAATGTCCGTTTTGTTATTCAAAAATCATCTTATACATATCCCATTATGGACGAAACAAGAATGACCACAAGGCATATGGGGCATATCACAGATATCATTACTCTGTAAAGCTTTTTTGATTTGAAGGATTCGGAAAGCTCTATCTCCTCCTCAACTGTCTTTGGCTTGACGATGTAAGCCACAAACAGACAGGTGATAAGCGCCGCAATAGGCATCATTATGTTGTTGCTGAGGAAGTCGAAGAAATCAAGTATCTGCTTGCCGAATATGGTAACTTCCGACCACAGACCGTAGCCAAGCGACGACGGAACTGCAATAAGCATTGCCGCTATCATTACAAAAATACAGATGACCCAGCGCTTCACTTTCAGCTTGTCGCAGAACACCGATACGATGGTCTCCATAAGTGATATAGCCGAAGTCAGCGCCGCAAAGAACACAAGAATAAAGAAGATGAGTCCTGCAATGTGTCCGCCGTACATGGTATCGAAAACCTTGGGGAGAGTTACAAACATAAGTCCGGGACCCTGGCTGAGCTGGCTCTTGTCTCCGCCCGAAAATGCAAACACCGCAGGAACTATCATAAGTCCTGCAAGAAATGCTATTCCCGTGTCGAATATCTCTATCTGCCTTACCGCGCCTTCAAGGTTGTCCTCCTTGCGCATATACGAGCCGTAGGTTATCATTATTCCCATTGCCAGCGACATGGAATAGAAAAGCTGTCCCATTGCCGCAACTACGGTCCTTATTGAAAAATCTGAAAAATTCGGTTTGAGATAATAGATAAGACCTTCCTTTGCGCCGTCAAGAGTAAGTCCATATATGGCAATTCCCAGCGACATGACCACAAGAACGGGCATAAGGAATTTGCTTACCTTTTCTATTCCCTTCTGAACGCCCAGAAGCACTACTGCCGCAACGCAGAAAATGAATATCGCAGTAAATACCAGCGGCGAAACGGTCGAACCGATAAAGCCGCCGAAATATTCGTCCGACGCCGCCTGAGAAGCGCTGCCCGAAGCGAATACCGTGATGTACTTTGTTACCCAGCCGCCTATTACGCAGTAATATGGGAAAATTATCATAGGCACAGCCGAAATGAAATATCCTATAAAGGAGTATTTCTTGTTAAGCGCCGAAAATGCTTCGATAGGGCTTTTACCTGTTTTTCTGCCTATGGCTATCTCAGTAACCATAAGCGAAAAGCCGAAGCTGACGGCAAGGATAATATACACCAGCAGGAATATTCCTCCGCCGTATTTTGCGGCAAGATAGGGAAAACGCCAGATGTTTCCCAGACCTACCGCCGAGCCTGCCGCTGCAAGGATAAATCCTATCTTACTTGAAAAACCGGTTTTCTGTTCACTCATTATTATAACCATTCCTTTCCCGAAAGTGAGTTTTTCCGCCGCAAAGCTCCGACCGAAAAACAAGACCTACAGTCTGAATATTTTTTACTCAAACCTCTTCCCCGATTGATTTTTTACCTTTTATAATATTATATACTATCACAACGGCAGCCGTAAGCGTCTCCGCCGTGAAAAGCGACAGCCATACGCCGTTCAGTCCGAAAAGCGCCGACAATATGAATATGGACGGAACTATAAATATAAGTCCTCTCAGCGCCGCCGTCAAGAAGGAAACTGCTGCATTGTCCACCGAAGCGTAATATATCGCCGACACCGTATTGAAGCCGAGAGGTATGACCGCAGGGAAATACAGACGTATGGCAGTTACCGCCATATCTGCAATGTTTGTGTTGCCTCCGCTGTTGAAAGCGGCGGTAATGCTTTCGGCAAACACAAACGCCGCTGCATAAACGGCTGCCGAAATGAATAGACCTGTAATAACGGTCATGCGGTAACAGCGTCTGACGATATCACTTTTGCCCTCGCCGTAAAATCTTCCCGTAAGCGGCTGCATTCCCTGAGCAAGACCATTGAACACTGCAGTTGCCACCATTGCGGTATTTGCGATTATTCCGTATGCCGCAACGCCGTCGCTGCCTGCCAGCTTCAGCACCACACGGTTAAAGCAGAACACGACTATTCCCGCAGAGATCTCAGAAAGAAGACTGGAAAATCCCAGCGAGCAGTTTTTCACTCCGTCCGCTGCCGAAGAACGCTTTCTGCTGAAACGGAAGCCGTTCTTTCTCCTTATAAAATAGAAGGAGATGACTATGAGACTTATCAGAGGAGAAAAACCTGTTGCAAGGCTTGCTCCGAACATTCCAAGCTTCATGGTAAATATGAAAATGTAATCAAAAAGAATATTCGCCATGCTTCCCGTAACGGTCGCAGCCATTGCAAAGTGCGGAGCGCCGTCGTTGCGGACAAATCCCGACATCAGCGAGTTTAACATAAACAAAGGCGAAAAGCTAAGCAGCACTCTCAGATATTCAGACGTAAGCCTGTGTATCTCGCTTCCCGACTCTGCGCCCATCACAGACGCAAGAGCTCCTGAAAAGAACACCCCAAGGAAGGTGAATATCAGACCCGCTGCTATTGCAAATTTAAAGCCCTGAGTAAATGTAACGTCGGCGTTTTCGTTATCGCCGCCGCCCTTTTGTATGGCGAACCTAGCCGACCAGCCCACGCCTATCATCAGTCCCACCGCATTCATCACGTTAAACATGGGTATGGCGAAATTAAGAGCCGCCAGTCCATCTGCGCCCTTTGCCCTTTCTATAAAAAGAGTATCTGCGATTATATAGCAGGATATGCCCAACATTCCAAGAATACTCAGAGAAACGTATTTTGCAAACATTCCTGCAATACTGTTTTTTGAAGTGCTTATGATATCAAATCCTTATCTATAAAAAAGCATTTACCTTAATATGATAACACATTCGCAGATTTATTACAATAGAACAAGGCAAAAAATATTATACAAAAAACTTCCCCGATTTTTTACCTTCCCTTTTGCGATACGCCGTAGTATCCGTTTAAAGCAGTATCACAGCAGAAGAATAAACTTCGTTTTTTCGGCATAACAGGTGCGGTGTCTGTTTTTCATGCTCTTTTGATTATGCATATTGTATTATATTCTGCTCATTTTTTGTTCATATTCACGAAAGAAAAATTCGCCGTGGGGGTTGCGTTTTATGTGAAAATAGTATATAATTAAACCATGCGGTTGATTATTATTGTACAAATAGTACATAACGGCTGAAATTTTATAAAGCAAGGAGAGACTTATTTTGAAAACTTACGACTGCACAAAAATTAAAAATATAGCGATAGCCGGACACGCAGGCTCAGGCAAGACCTCGCTGACCGAGGCTTTGCTGTTCAAAAGCGGAGCTACCGACCGTCTTGGAAAGGTTGCCGAAGGAAACACAGTTTCTGATTTCACGGCAGATGAGATAAAGAGAAAATGCTCGGTATACACTTCGCTGGCTGCTTTTGAAAAGGACGATCTTAAAATAAATCTTCTGGACGCTCCCGGACTTTTTGACTATGAAGCTGGAATGGTAGAAGCAATCAGCGCCAGCGGCTGCGTAATGATAACAGTCTCGGGCAAGTCGGGCGTCAAGGTAGGAACTCACAAGGCTTACGACTGCGCAGTTGAAAACGGCAAGCCCAGAATGTTCGTTGTTACAAAGCTTGACGACGACAATGCAAACTTCAACAACGTTCTTACTCAGCTGAAAACCGAGTTCGGTCCTACAGTATGCCCTGTTGTTGTTCCCGTTATTGCGGACAGAAAGATCGTTTCATATGTAAACCTCATTGAAATGAAGGCTTATAAATACGACGAAAACGGCAACGCAGTTGAAACTGATATGCCTACCGCCGAGGTTGCGGAAAACATGGAATACCGTATCGACGGACTTATCGAGGCTGTTTCGGAAGCCGTTGCCGAGACCGACGAAGCGTTGTTCGAGAAATTCTTCTCAGGCGAGCCTTTCACTCAGAAAGAGCTTATTGACGGAATACATAAGGGCATGAACGAGGGTATCATCACTCCCGTTACCTGCGTGTCTTCCACAACTCTTGCAGGCGTTGATATGCTGCTTAAAGAAATATCCCTGCTGCTGCCTGCTCCGTCTGACAACGACATCAAGCTTGCCGAGGACGCAAACGGCGAGCCTGTTGAGATAAAATGCGACCCTGCCGCTCCTCTGGCTGCATTCGTATTCAAGACCGTTGCAGACCCGTTTGTAGGAAAAATGTCGTTCATCAAGGTACATTCGGGCGTTCTGAAAACCAACAGCGAGGTGGTCAACGCTACTACAGGCAGCACCGAAAAGGTAGGCAAACTGGTTTCTCTCTGCGGAAAGAAACAGATAGATCTTGGAGAAGCGGTTTGCGGAGATATCGTAGTTGCAACAAAGATGAACGTCAACACCAACGACACTATCTGCGACTCGTCAAGAGTAGTAAAGTTCCCGGCAGTAAAATTCCCAAGACCTTGCTATTCACTGGCTGTCAAGGCAAAATCCCAGGGCGACGAAAGCAAGATATCGGCTGCTATCGCTCGTCTGCTTGAAGAAGACCTGTCGCTCAGCTACAACCGTGATCCTTCAACTCTTGAAATGATTCTCAGCGGCGTTGGCGGACTGCATCTTGATTCCGTTATCGGCAGACTTAAAAACGACTTCGGCGTTGAGGTGACCACTTCCGTGCCTAAGATAGCATACAAGGAAACTATCCGCAAGAAGGTAAAGGTTCAGGGACGTCACAAAAAGCAGTCGGGCGGACACGGACAGTACGGCGACGTCTGGATCGAATTTGAGCCTTGCATTTCCGACGAGCTTGTTTTCGAGGAGAGAGTATTCGGCGGAGCTGTTCCAAAGAACTACTTCCCCGCAGTTGAAAAGGGCTTGCAGGAGTGCATGAAGAAAGGCATACTGGCAGGATTCCCTGTTGTAGGCGTAAAGGCGATACTTGTTGACGGCTCGTATCACCCGGTAGATTCCTCCGAAATGGCGTTCAAGATCGCAGCTTCTATCGCATTCAAGGAAGGTATCCCACAGGCTGAGCCCATGCTGCTGGAGCCTGTCGGTTCTATGACAGTTACCGTTCCCGATGAAAACACAGGTGACCTGATAGGCGAGCTCAACAAGCGCAGAGGCAGAGTTTTGGGCACATTCCCTGCTGCAAAGAGCGGACTTACCGAGATAACTGCGGAAGTTCCCATGGCTGAGACCTCAGATTTTGCCATGACTCTCCGTCAGATGACACAGGGTCAGGGAAGCTTTACTCTGGAGCTTGCAAGATACGACCAGCTGCCAAGCAATCTGGTTGCGGAAGTTATTGCAAAGAACGCAGTAAAGGATTAAATAGCGTATATGAAAAAAGGACGGATATAAAAATCCGTCCTTATTTTTATAACGCCAAAAACTCCGGCTTTCTGTTTTTGAAATAAGCAATATACTTAAACCCTGCCTGCTTTGCCAGCTCTGCGCCCTCTATGATACCTTTGCCGATATCTGCGGCGCAGTGAGCGTCCGAGCCAAGTGTGATTATCTCTCCGCCCAGCTCTCTGTACAGTCTGACATATTCAAACGTCGGAAAGGTCTTTGAGTATTTCTGCCTAAGCCCCGATGTGTTTATCTCTATGCCCTTGCCGTTTTGTATAAGTGTACAAAAAATCTCCCTGATAATTTCTTCGTACCGCTTCATGTCTATCTCTATGCCATGCTCCCCCACGATATAGCGCAAGGGGTAGGTCAGATGTCCCAGAACGTCGAAATTTCCCCATTTGCACATTTCAAGAGTCTCGGCAAAACAGCTGTCCAGCAGTGCGTATATTTGCGAAGAGTCCATTTTATTGTACTCTAAATAATAAAAATCCTCCTGTCCTCTGTTCTGATGATGAGAACCGATTATAAAATCAAGCTCGGGGCGTGAGACTGTCTCCTCAGCCTTTTCAATGTTTTGTAGCGGCTGACCAAGCTCTGTTCCGCAGAGAAGATTTATCTTCCCCTCGTATTTTTCTTTCAACTGCCAAATCGCATTTATACTCTTTGCGGAGTATTCCCCCGAACCGTACATCATAACATCATTTGCCTTTGAAACGTCGCTGAAATAATGCTCGACGGGATACCAGAAATTGCAGTCGCAGTGGTCTGTGACCGCATAGGCGGCAAGACCAAGCTCTATCGCACGTTTTATCATCTCCTCAGGCGACGACTGTGCATCGGGAGAAAAGCTTGTATGGGTATGAAGATCCGCAAGATCATTGAGAAGCATATTCTTTCCTCCTTACTGTTTGCAGCAGCCTGCACAGCAGCCGCTTGCGGAATTGTCCGAAATTTCGTACTGTTTATAAAGCTGTGCAAGACGTTTTCCTGCGGCATAGGCTCTATTGATGTATTCCTGCGGCGACATATGACTGTATCTGTCCGACTTGTGCTTCATTACTTCCAGAGAAACGCTTCCTCTGCCGACCGCCGCCGAGAGCTTCTTTGCAAACGAATCATAATCTATATTTCCGTCAAAGGGGATAAGATGACTGTCCTCGCTGCCATCGTTGTCATGCAAATGCAGCGCCGCAAGGCGCTCGCCGTAAGCGGTCAGACAGTCGCTGCCCTTTGAAAAGCAGTTTTCGTGACCGATATCGTAACAGAATTTCACGTTGGGTTCGTTTATCCTGCCGAAAATAACGTCCAGATATTCGGGGCGCTGGATATTTTCAAAAGCAAGGTCTACTCCAAGCCTTTGAGCGTATCTTACAAGCCCCGTGAAATAGGTCATTCCCGTTTCGCTGACAGGCGGCGGTTCAAGACCGTCGGTAGGGTGTATCACAAGCACAGGTATGGCAAAGCAATGGCAGACGTCAATTGCGGACTGTGTCTTGATAAGCGTTTCAAAGGCGTTTTCATCAGTCCACAGACCGTTCATCATGCCGAAAGGACAATGCACGTTTTCAATGCGAAGCCCATACTTTTTAACTGTTTTCAGCTGTTCCTCAAAGCTTTGTTTATCCTCAAAGAACATCATAACGCCGTCAAAGCCTGCCTGCTTTATAAGGCTTATCCGCTCCTCAAAGCCTATCTCATCGGTAAAATCGGTAAAAATATTTATCTTCAAAAAATCCCCTCACACAAAACTGACCGCAACGCACAGCGAAACGGTCAGAGAAAAATCAGTTTTTAAGCGAATGGAGCGGCGCAGGTATCTGTCCGCCTCTGTTGATAAACTTGGAAGGTGACTCCTTTTTAAGCGGCATAACAGGTCCGCAACCGAAAAGTCCGCCCCAGTCAAGCTCCTCGCCAACCTCCTTGCCGATAGCGGGAATAATACGAACAGCGGTAGTTTTGCTGTTTACCATTCCGATAGCGGCTTCGTCGGCAATAATTGCCGCAAGGGTGTCAGGCTCTGTATCGCCGGGAACAACTATCATGTCAAGACCTACCGAGCATACTGCTGTCATAGACTCCAGCTTTTCGATTGAAAGCGCTCCGCACTTTGCAGCCTGTATCATTCCTGCGTCCTCGGAAACAGGGATAAACGCACCCGAAAGACCGCCTATTCTTGAGCAAGCCATTACTCCGCCCTTCTTGACTGCGTCGTTGAGCAGAGCAAGCGTTGCGGTAGTTCCGTGAGTTCCGCACTTTTCAAGACCGATCTCTTCAAGAATATAAGCCACCGAATCTCCCACAGCAGGAGTAGGCGCAAGCGAAAGGTCTACGATTCCGAATGGAACGCCAAGTCTTTCGGAAGCGGTAACGCCCACCAGCTGACCCACTCTTGTTATCTTATAGGAAATCTTCTTTATTACATCAGCTATCTGAGTGATATCGGCGTCGGGATATTTCTTCAAAGCAGCTCTTACAACTCCGGGACCCGATACTCCCACGTTTATCATGCAGTCAGGCTCTCCAACTCCGTGGAAAGCTCCTGCCATGAACGGGTTATCCTCAACAGCATTGCAGAATACAACAAGCTTTGCAGCTCCGAAGCAAGCCGAATCAACAGTTTTCTCGGCGCACTCCTTGATTATTCCGCCCATCATCTTGCAGGCGTCAAGGTTTATTCCCGTTTTTGTAGAGCCTACGTTAACGGAAGAGCATACTCTCTCGGTGCAGCTGAGCGCTTCGGGGATAGACTTGATAAGCTCGATATCTCCTGCCGAAAAGCCTTTCTGAACCAATGCGGAATATCCGCCGATAAGGTTTACTCCAACATCCTTTGCAGCCTTGTCCATAGCCTTTGCAAAAGGCACGGGAGAACACTTGCAGGCAGCCGAAATAATAGCTATCGGAGTTACCGAAATTCTCTTGTTGATGATAGGGATACCAAATTCCTTCTCAATGCCCTCGCCTACCGAAACAAGGTTCTTCGCCTTTTCGGTTATCTTTTTATAAACCTTTTCGCAAGCCTTGTCGATATCGCTGTCGATACAGTCAAGCAGCGATATACCCATTGTTATGGTTCTTATGTCAAGACAATCGTCCTGTATCATGCGAATGGTTTCAAGTACGTCATATGTATTTATCATTTAGCTAAACATTCCTCTCAAATCAGATATGGTGCATACAGTTGAAAATATCCTCATGCATGGTGTGTATCTTCAGTCCCATTGAATCGCCAAGCTCCGAAAGATCGTCAGCCATAGCAGCAAAATCCTTGCTGAGCTTTGAAATATCCACCAGCATTATCATTGCAAACATATCCTGCAATACCGACTGTGTTACCTCGATAACATTTGCGTTATATTCCGCACACTTTGTGCTTACCTTAGCAAGAATACCCACAGCGTCCTTGCCGATAACTGTAACTACTGCTCTCATTATATAAAACCAGCCTTTCTGACATTTAATTATACCATATTATTATAACATAGTTTTTCACTTTTGCCAATAGGCAAACTTGAATATTTTATTAACGTCAAAAACTCTCTTTACCAAAAAGCAGCGCCGCACAATTCTTGACCGGGAATTGTGCGGCGCTGCCAATATATGATGGAGAAAAATAATATGTTGACGGGACTTCAGGTACTTCTGCCCGAGGCGATGTCAAAGATACCGGTTGTCAAAAGATCTCGCTGTCGCTTAGTCTTTCTGACTCAGGCGTCCCTCTGACCTGTTGTTATTATAGTAACCCCCAATTGTGACAGTTTTATGACAGCAAGCTGAAAAATCATTTTGTAAACGAATTCACGCAATTTTTTTTTGCAAAAACAGATTTACTTTCAGGACGAGTTATGTTAAAATGTATGTGAAAAATAAAACCAAGGAGTTTTTACTATGAACAACCTGACAAAAAGACTCTCCGCAGCAATAAGCGCAGCGATAATGGCTCTTACCTCGCTTCCTGCCGCTTTGTTTGCCAATGCGGACACTACTCTCATTTACGAAGCGGAAAATGCTTCATACAGCGGAATGACAGCTGTTTCCGATTCATCGTTCTCAGGCGGTAAATATCTGAATATGCAGGAATCTGGAAGCTGCACCTTTACAATCTCGGTGCCCTCCTCCGGATTTTACGATCTTATCTTCACAAGCAGCGGTCAGGGCAGCGACAAATACAACAACGCAGCCGTTGACGGCGAAAGCGTAGGTCAGTTTTTCTCCAAAAACGAAACGGTGGACGACTCTTCCATAAGGCTTATATACCTTTCTAAAGGCAGCCATAAGGTTACCATAACAAAGTCGTGGGGCTGGATAAGGCTTGACTGTCTGAAGGTCGCAAAATCAGCAGGCACCGACCGTGATTTCTATGACGTTTCAAAAGCGCTTATCAACCCCTCTGCTTCCCTGTCAGCACAGCGGCTGATGAGCTTTATCGCCGACAATTACGGTACAAACGTTATCTCGGGTCAGACCTGCGACAACGGACTTAACGGCAATGAGTTCAAAGCTATCAAAAATCTTACTGGCAAGACCCCTGCCATGCTGGGAATGGATCTTATGCGCTACACTCCCACAAGAGTTGCCAAGGGCGACAGCTGCAAGACCGTTGAAACCGCAATAGAGTTTTCCAACGCCGGCGGAATAGTAGAGCTTTGCTGGCACTGGAACGCTCCCGACAAGTATCTTAAAACAGGTACCGACAGCAACGGTCACCCTCGCTGGTGGGGCGGATTTTACACAGACAATCTGAACATAGACTTATCAAAAATAATGGACGGCACCGACAGCGAGGGCTACGACCTGCTCATGAAGGATATCGACGCCATTGCCGTGCAGCTGAAAAAGCTTAAAGACGCTGATGTTCCCATTCTTTTCAGACCGCTTCACGAGGCAAGCGGCGGCTGGTTCTGGTGGGGTTCGGACGGCTCTGAGCCTTACAAAAAGCTGTGGAAAACAATGTACGACAAGCTGACAAACGAATACGGTCTTGACAACCTTATCTGGGTATGGAACGGTCAGAGCAAGGACTGGTATCCCGGCGATGAATATGTAGACATCATCGGCGAGGATATCTATGCGGGAAATCATGTTTACAATGCGCAGTCGTCAAAATTCCTTGAAGCTGCTCAATATACAAGCACCAATAAGGTGGTGGCTCTCACAGAAAACGGCTGCCTTTTCGACATTGACAAGGCTATCGATGCAGGAACGGTTTGGAGCTGGTTCTGCGTATGGTGCGGAGAATTCTGCTCAAACGGTTCAACCATATCCGAGACCTTCACCGAGGCTTCCATGTGGAAAAAGGTATATACACATCCAAACGTCATCACCCTTGACGAAATGCCCGACCTGAAAACATATCCGCTGGAAGATACTCCTGCAACAGCCGTAAAGCTATCGGCTTCCTCCAAAACGGTAACGGCAGGACAGAGCTTTACGCTTACAGCTGCTCTCACGCCGTCAAACTCCAACGAAAAGCCGACGTGGAGCACTTCAAACCAAGCAGTAGTGACCGTATCTAACGGAAGGTGTACCGCAAAAGCTCCCGGAACGGCTACAGTTAAATGCAAACTTGCCAACGGAAAAACAGCCTCCTGCGTTGTTTCCGTCAAACCTGCTGCAGTAAGCGGCATTGCAAAGGGCGGCAATTCAACCTCCGCCTGCCGTCTTAAATGGAATACGGTAAACGGAGCGGCAGGATATGAGGTCTATGTTACCGACGCAAACGGTAAATACATAAAAACAGTAAAGACCTCCGTCAATAACATCAAGGTAGACGGGCTATCTTCGGGCAAGACCTACAAATTCAAGGTGAGAGCATATAAAGGCTCGCTTTACGGCGGCTATTCCGCAACGCTCACCTACACTACCCTGCCGTCACAGACCACGGGACTTAAAATGAAATCCCTGACCACAGGCACGATAAACCTCACATGGAACAAGGTCAGCGGCGCAGAAAAATATGTGGTCTACAAATACAACTCCGCAAAGAAGGTTTACGTTCCCTGCAAGACAGTTTCCACTAACTCGGCTTCCATAAGCGGACTTGCCAGCGGCACTTCCTACAGCTTCAAGGTCAGAGCATATAAAACCGTCGGCACAACAAAGTACTACGGAGCAGCCTCCTCGGCGCTTTCGGCAATAACAAGACCGTCGGCAGTCAGCGCTTCGGTCAAGGCAGGCACCAAGAGCTTTTATGCGTCATGGAGCAAGGTCACAGGCGCTTCGGGATATCAGATAGTATATTCCTCATCGCCTAAATTCTCGACCTACAAGATCGCCACCGTCAGCAGCTCGACCTCGTCAAAAACCATCTCTTCTCTTGTCAAGGGCAGAAAATACTACGTCAAGATAAGAGCCTACAAGACCTGCGGCGGAGTGAAATACTTCGGCGCATACAGCACGGTAAAAACCGTAACGGCAAAATAAAAACTCTCCCGGACATTTCAAAGCCCTGAAACGTCCGGGATTTTTTATGCAAAAAAACAGACCCACGCAAAACGTGAGTCTGTATTCCATATACGCCGATTATGTAATTATTCAGCCTTAGGAGCGTCAACAGGGCAAGTGCCTGCGCAAGAACCGCAGTCAATGCAAGCATCTGCGTCGATTACTGCTACTCCGCTGTCTGCTGAAATAGCGCCTACAGGGCAAGCGTCTACGCAAGCTCCGCAGCCGATGCACTCTTCACCGATCTTATAAGCCATGATAAAAAACCTCCTCAAAATTTTCAGAACTTCTCAAGCTTTCAGCTTTTGTTCCTATACTAATATAATAACATATTTTTAGAAAAATGCAAGTGCTTTTTCGATATTATCACAATTTTTTAATATTTTTTCGCCACCTGCTTGCATATTCTGACAAATATCAGATCTTATTAAGCTCATCCTGAGACAGCAGACGGAATCCGCCCTCCTGGAAAGCTGTAACAGCCTTGTCGTTGTTGTCAACTCTGAGGATAAGATATGCGCTTTCGTCCTCCTCGTTGATAAATGCGGCATACATATACTCAACGCTGATGTTGTCCTTATAAAGAGTATCCATAGCGTCAGCCAGTCCGCCCGGCTTGTCGGCTATCTTGATAGCCAGCACGTTTGTGCTTGTTACCGAACAGCCTGCTTCTTTAAGCACCGCAAGAGCCTTGTCCACATCATTCACGATAAGACGGAGAATACCGAAATCCTTTGTATCGGCAATGGACATAGCTCTGATAGAAATTCCGTTGTTACCCAAAAGTCTTGTAATTGCAGACAATCTGCCTGCACGGTTCTCAACAAAAACCGATAACTGTTTTACTGTCATAATAAAACCTCCTCTGATAATTATCTCTGTCAGCCGACGTTACTGGTCTGCCGTAAACAGCACCCACAGCTTTTTTGCCGCCGCAAATCTGAAAAAAGGAACAGCGTCTTCAAGATACTCCCATGTGTATTCCATATCCTCGTCGGAAAGTGAGTCGGGGTAGGTATCGTCGATTTTCTTGTAGCCCTTTTTAAATTGCGCTTTCGTCAGCTTTTCAAGCTCTTTATACAAAGCCTCCACCTGCTGCGGAGCTTTTGCGGTGATTATGTAATCGTCATACTCCTCACCGTCGTAATAGAGTATCTCGCCGCCGAGAATCACTCCCCCAAGGGGATATTCTCCGCAGTCAAAGGAAAGCGTTCCGTCGGTAAGCGCACGGTGCATTGCGTCCCATGACTTATCAAGCTCAGCCGTTCTTTCGGGATATTCCTCAAAATATTCTTCCTCAAGCTCGCATGATATATACTCAGGTCTTTTAGCCATAGGAAGCGACTTTATATGCTCTACCACCTCTTCGGGAACGGCAAACAGCACTCCAAGACAACTCATTATCCATTCCGCCTTTCATTTTTCCGCAGCACGGACTTTCATCAATGTAGCTTTCTCTTATCTATTACTCTTACCGCCTTGCCCTCGGAACGTGGTATGCTCTTAGGCTCAACAAGTCTGATCTTCGCTCTGATACCAAGTATTGAATGAATGTCGTTTGATATCTTCTTGGCAAGCTCCTCGATGGTCTTGACCGTATCAGAGAACATATCGTCAGATACCTCTACCATTATCTCAAACGTATCGGTAGTTCCCTGTCTGTCAACGATTATCTGATAGTTTGGCGTTGCGTTGCTCATTTTCAGCAGAACAGATTCGATCTGCGACGGGAATACGTTTACTCCCTTGATGATGAGCATATCGTCGCTTCTGCCCATAGGCTTGCACATCTTTACAAGAGTTCTTCCGCAGGAGCACTTTTCTCTTGTCAGCACGCAGATATCTCTTGTTCTGTATCTCAGCAGCGGGAAAGCTTCCTTTGTGATGCTTGTGAAAACAAGCTCGCCCTTTGAACCCTCAGGCAGCACCTCGCCTGTGTCAGGATCAATTATCTCAGCGATAAAATGATCCTCGTTGATGTGCATACCCGTCTGCTCCTCGCACTCAAACGCAACGCCCGGACCGCTTGTTTCGGTAAGTCCGTAAATATCATAAGCTTTAAGACCCAGCAGCTTTTCTATCTCATGACGCATTTCCTCAGTCCATGGCTCTGCGCCGAAAATGCCTGCTTTAAGCTTCAGCTCGTCGGGAGAGATGCCCATTTCCTTGATAGTTTCGCCGATATATGCTGCGTATGAAGGTGTGCAGCAGAGAATTGTTGAACCCAGATCCTGCATGAACTGTATCTGTCTTTCGGTATTTCCCGAAGACATAGGCAGAGTAAGGCAGCCTACCTTGTGTGAACCGCCGTTAAGTCCCGGACCGCCCGTAAACAGACCGTAGCCGTAGCAGACCTGACAAACGTCGTCCTTTGTTCCGCCTGCCGCAACGATAGCTCTTGCACAGCAGTCCTCCCACAGGTCGATATCATGCTGAGTGTAGAAAGCCACAACTCTCTTGCCTGTAGTTCCGCTGGTGGACTGTATCCTTACACAGTCAGAAAGGGGCACAGCCAGAAGTCCGTAGGGATAAGCGTCACGCAGGTCAGCCTTTGAAAGAAAAGGCAGCTTGTACAGATCCTCGATACCCTTGATATCGTCGGGAGTTACGCCTTTCTCCTCCATCTTTTTTCTGTAGTAAGGCACGTTATCCCAGACGTGCTTTACCTGCGCCACAAGACGTTCGCTTTGCAGCTTTTTCATGTCCTCATGGGGCATACATTCGATTTCCTTGTTCCAATAGCGTTTTTCATTTTCCATTGGTCTCAAACCTCCAATTTATAAAATCAGCAATTTCGTACTGCGCACTCTGTTGCCTTTACTTTTCCAAGCCGAACATATCGTTCAGAAGCTTTGTTCCGCTTTGCGTGCGGAACACCTTGTCTCTGAAAGTGCGGACTGCATTTTCATCAAGACCGTCCTCATAGGCGTTGACTATAAAATCCGCCTCCAGAAGTATCTGCCAGTCCATGCCCTTTACGCCCTTATAGGTGTGATGATGAGCGATAAGAAAGCACACCCTGTCGATAACCTCGCTGTCAAAATCAAGCTCGGTCAGCATTTTTCTTGCCGGCTCGGGTCCCAGCTGCTGCTGAAGATCTCCGCCGCACACTCCCTTGCCGTATAACTGCTCAGCTTCCTTTATGCCGATGTCGTGAACCACCGACGCCGTGTCCAGAATGTACATGGTCTTTATGTCAAGACCCTCGCACCTGCCGATAAGCCTTGCAAATTCATGCACCTTTATGAAATGCTGAATACGCTTGGGATCTCCCGAAAAATACCCGGTCATTTCAAGCGTCAGCCTGTCAATTTCGTGAAGCACCGCCTGTCGCCTCCCGCAGAAAAGCTAAACAGCCTGTCTGCCGAGAGCGAATGCTTTTTTGTTCAGCTCCAGAAACTTCGGAGGAACGCACTGTTCTATGGCAGACTGCCATACGCTTTCATCAAAGTCCATTTTTTTGGACACTACACCCATAAGCACAACATTTGAAGCCTTAGCCGTACCTGCCTGCTCTGCAAGCGAAAGTGCGTCTACAGCGATAACGTCAACGCCCTGAGCCTTTATCTTTTCAATAATATCCTCGGGATAAACAGCCGCTCCCGTAATAACGGGCATAGGGTCTATCTGCTGAGTAGACGTTACAAGGTGTCCGCCCTTTTTGAGATAAGGCAGCCATCTTGCAGACTCCAGCTGCTCAAAGCTGATGATTATATCAGCCTCTCCCTTTGTAACAACGGGAGAACAAACCTCGTCGCCGTATTTAACGTATGTGACCACCGAGCCTCCACGCTGGCTCATTCCGTGTACCTCGCTGACCTTTACGTCAAAGCCCTGCGAAAGCAGCACGTTTCCTATAAGTCTTGAAGCCAGCAGCGAACCCTGTCCGCCTACGCCGACTATCATTATTGATTTAGTTTCCATATTCTATCCGTTCCTTTCCGAACAATATATCTGACTGCAAAAAATCATGTCATTCGCCTGCCGCATATTTAGAAAGCGTCATGCCAAGCCATACTCCCAGAATACAGCCTGCTAAGCTTGCGGCGATATATACAGCTCCCGTAAGAGTCTTGCCCTTTTCCAGAAGTCCGAAGGCTTCAAGAGAAAAGGTAGAAAATGTGGTAAAGCCGCCGCACACTCCCGTTTTGAAAAACAGTATGAGGTTCTTTTCTCCCCTGCCCGAAGCGGCAAAGCCTGCAATAAAGCCTATTGCCACAGCTCCGATAAGGTTAGTCAGCAGCGTTGCCGCAGGAAGATCTCCCCGAAACGGGATAAGGCTGATAAGATATCTTAACACCGCTCCCACTGCACCGCCGGCAGCTACGGCTAAAAAAGACGTCAGCTTCATATGCGCAAAGCCTTTATCCGATAGCGTTAAGTCTGCACATCTCGGTGCATATGCCGCAGCCTACGCACTGAGTATGGTCTATCACGCACTTGCCGTTATGTATTGAAATTGCGGGACAGCCTATCTTTAAACACTGCTTGCAGCCTACGCACTTATCGTTATCGACTTTAAGCGGCGGATTATGCTTTACATATTTGAGCAAAGCGCAGGGACGGCGTGAGATTATCACCGAAGGCTCTTCCTTTTCAAGCTCTTCTTTGATAACAGCTTCCGTTTCAGCCATGTGATATGGGTCAACAACTCTTACGCTTTTTATGCCGATAGCATGGCAAAGCTCTTCAAGATTTACCGCTGCGGCAGGGTCGCCCTTGAGGTTTTTACCCGTTGTGGGGTTCTGCTGATGACCTGTCATTCCCGTGATAGAGTTGTCGAGAATGATAACTGTCGAATTAGTAGCATTGTATGCGATATTTACAAGTCCCGTCATGCCGCTGTGCATAAAGGTGGAATCTCCGATAACAGCCACCGACTTCTTTTCGCTCTCAGCGCCTCTTGCCTTGTTGAAGCCGTGAAGTCCGCTTATGGAAGCGCCCATGCAGATAGTGGAATCCATAGCGCAAAGCGGAGCAGTCGCTCCCAGCGTGTAGCAGCCGATATCTCCCGAAACCATAACGCCCAGCTTAGAAAGGCAGTAGAACAGACCTCTGTGAGGACATCCTGCGCACATAACGGGAGGACGTACAGGAACGCTTTCGGGGAACTGACTTGTTTCGCAAACCTCTCCCAGAATTTTTTCTCTTACGATAGCCTGCGATATCTCGCCCATAAGGCTGAAAGTATCCTTGCCGTGTACCTCAACGCCTATCTTGCGGCAATGAGTTTCGATAACGTCATCAAGCTCTTCAATAACGTAAACGGTATCGCACTTGGCTGCAAAATCCTTGATGATGTCAACAGGCAGCGGATTTACAATACCAAGCTTAAGATATGAAGCCTTTGTTCCCAGCGCTTCTTTTGCGTACTGATATGAGATACCCGAAGTGATAACGCCTATCTTAGTATCGTTGATCTCCACCCTGTTGAGCGGCGAGGTCTCACCGTAAAGCGCAAGCTTTTCAAGTCTTTCCTCCACCTTTGGGTGACGGCGTATTGCATTGCCGGGCATCATTACATATTTCTGCGGATTTTTTTCGTATGGGATAAGCTCCTTTTCCTCTCTGTCGCATAGCTCTACAGCCGACTGAGAGTGAGAAACTCTTGTAGAAAGCCTTACTATTACGGGAGTGTCAAACTGCTCCGAAAGCTCAAAGGCAGCCTTTGTAAACTCCTTGCACTCGCCCGAATCGGACGGCTCCAGCATAAGAACCTTTGAAGCAATGGCATGATGACGTGAATCCTGCTCGTTCTGCGAAGAATGCATTCCCGGGTCGTCTGCCACGGCAATTACCATGCCTGCGCCAACGCCCGTATATCCTGCCGTATAAAGAGGGTCTGCCGCAACGTTAAGTCCGACGTGCTTCATTCCGCAGAAGCTTCTTGCGCCTGCCATTGAAGCTCCCAGAGCGACCTCCATTGCTACCTTT
>JBJERD010000166.1:0-2834 GCA_051882095.1 Oscillospiraceae bacterium | reverse complement strand
GACAGCATTTATCTCCCCAATACAACTTCAAACGCTCAGAAAGGAGAGCCTAACCAAGGGTGTGAAACAGGCTTTCTGACCGACGCATATAAATTCGAGGGCTTTGCATGGTTCAGAAAAACCGTAGATATCAGCGGCTCTGAGGGAATGACAGTCAAGCTGTTTCTTGAGAGAACGAGAATAACCACCGTTTACATCGACGGAATAAAGGTCGGCACTCAGGAAAGCCTTTGCACTCCCCATGTTTATGATATAACCGACCTGATCTGCGACGGGAGTCACGAGATAGTCGTCTGCGTTTCAAATGTGGGATATAAAACAAAGGGCGGTCATCTTACATCTGAAGATACCCAGACCAACTGGAACGGCATTACCGGAAGAATTGAAATACAGTATTATGCCAAGAACCATGCCGAAAACGTAATGGTGTGGAGCAGCGCTGCGGATAAAACTCTGAGAATTACCGCCGATATGCATTGCGGCGAAAGCGGAAAAGCCTTTATTTCTGCGGAAAGCTTTAACGGCAGGCTTATTCATTGTCCCCCCACTGTTGAGGTGGAGTATTCGGGCGGCAAGCTTGAATATACCTATTCGCTGGGCGAGGGCGCTTTGCTGTGGAGCGAGCATGAGCCTAATCTTTACAAGCTGAAGATAGCTGTGGGCGACGATATCTATACTCAGACGGTAGGACTGCGTGATTTCAGAGCCTGCGGTGATAAGTTCGAGATAAACGGCGAAAGGACCTTTTTAAGAGGAAAGCACGACGGTATGATATTCCCCAAAACAGGCTATGCGCCTTGCGGTCTTGAAGAATGGCTGAGAATAATGCAGATATCCAAGGACTATGGCATCAATCACTACCGTTACCACACCTGCTGTCCGCCCGAGGCTGCCTTTGAAGCCGCCGATATGCTGGGAATCTATATGGAACCGCAGCTCCCGTTCTGGGGAACTATCGTTGCTCCCGATGAAGAGGGCTACAACGAAGAGGAGCAGAGTTTTCTTATAAGCGAAGGCTTTAATATGCTTAAAGTCTTTGGAAATCACCCTTCCTACTGCATGATGTCAATGGGCAATGAGCTTTGGGGTTCGCCTGAGAGAATAAACGAAATAATCGGCGGCTTCAAGAAGTTTGACAACAGACATCTTTATACTCAGGGTTCAAATAATTTCCAGTGGTTTCCCAATGTGGTGGAAAACGACGATTTCTTTGTGGGAGTGCGTCTTGCCAAGGACAGGCTGATAAGAGGCTCTTACGCTATGTGCGATGCACCTCTTGGTCATGTTCAGACAGACAAGCCGTCCACTCTGCATGATTATGACGCTGCCGTTCACCCTGTAAGACATTCACAGTCGGCTGAGGCTTCGGCGGACGGAACGGTGCAGATACAGTACGGCACTACGATGAAAACGGTAAAGGCAAGCGAGGCTGACGCTGATTTTATTCCCAATATTCCCATAGTGACCCATGAGATAGGGCAGTATGAGACATATCCCGATTTTGACGAGATAGATAAATACACAGGTCCTCTTAAAGCCAGAAATTTTGAAATATTCAGAGAAAGACTTGACGAAAAGGGCTTGCTGCCGCTGGCTAAGGATTATTTTGAATGTTCGGGTAAGCTTGCGGTTCAGTGCTACAAGGAAGAGTTGGAAGCAGTATTCCGCTCCAAGAGCATAGCAGGCTTTCAGATACTTGACATTCAGGATTTCAGCGGTCAGGGAACTGCGCTTGTAGGTATACTTGACGCATTTATGGACAGCAAGGGTCTGATTTCCCCCGAGGTCTGGAGAGAATTCTGCTCCGATGCAGTTGTTATGGCACGGTTTGATTCATATACTCTCCAATCTGAGGACATCTTCAAGGCGCATATTGAGCTTGCTTATTTCCGCCCCGAAAGCATTGAGGGTAAAACTCTCTGCTGGGAGATATCGGGCGGTCAGTCGGGTAAATCAGCGGGACAAAGTCCTGTTATCGGCAGCGGTAATTATTATGACATCTGCGATATCGAGGTAAAGCTGCCGAAGATCTTGTCGCCCGAAAAGCTGACGTTCAGGATATGGATAAACAATACCGATATCAAAAACGAATATGAGCTTATGGTCTATCCAAAAATCGAAAGCGTTGATTTTTCGGGAGCGTATATGTTCGTCTCAGTGGACAGCGAAGCCGAAAAGCTGCTGAAAGAGGGCAAGACAGTTCTGATAGTACCTGAGCTTTCAAAGCTTGAAAACTCGGTGGAGGGCTTTTATTGTCAGGACTTCTGGTGCTATCCCATGTTCCGCAGCATTTCCGAGATGATGAACAAGCCTGAACCTGTGGGTACTATGGGACTGCTGATAGATAAAGAGCACAAGGCGCTTGAACATTTCCCCACAGAAAAGTGGTCGCAGCCCCAGTGGTGGGATATCGTCATGAATTCACGTTCCGAAATACTTGACGACGATCACGAGGGCAAGAAGATCATCGTTCAGACTATCGACAATTTTGAGCGCAACCACAGGCTTGGTCTGCTTTATGAGTATGAAAAGCTTGGCGGAAAGGTAGTTGTGTGCAACTGCGATCTTGAAAAGCTTTCTCATTCGCCTGAGGGAAGACAGTTTGTTTATTCGCTGATAGAATACGTTAAAAACTGATGATAGGACTGCTGTTTTGTTGCGGCAGTTTCTGTTGGTCGAAAAAGTGTCAAAAATTAAAGCGCAGGCTCAAGCCCGGCGCTAGAGGGCTTGCGAGGGGAAAAGTCTTGCTCGAAAAACTCGCAAGACTTCGGGGGCGAGTAGCCCCATCGTCGCTCACCGCAGTGAGCGAAATCCCCTACCGTAGGGAGCTCCGA
>JBJERD010000165.1:0-2837 GCA_051882095.1 Oscillospiraceae bacterium | reverse complement strand
TAAAACGCCCGACATAACAAAGCGCTACACTCTGGGTGAAGAGATATTCAATTCTGTGTCTCACGGAACGGGAGGTTTGCTGTCAATTGCAGGAACGGCGGTTCTGATAGTATTTGCGGCAATATATTCAAACGCATGGGGAGTTGTAAGCTCCGCCATATTTGGGGCGTCGCTTATAATACTGTACACAATGTCAACTCTTTATCACGCCATAACAAACCGCAAGGCAAAGTCGTTTTTCAGGATAATGGACCACAACACCATATTCTTTCTCATTGCGGGAACATACACGCCCATAACTCTTGTGCCGCTGAGAGGACCTCTCGGCTGGGTGCTTTTCGGCATCGTGTGGGGTGCGGCGATACTTGGAATAGTATTAAACTCCATAAATCTTGAAAAATTCCGCAAGCCGTCGGTGGTATGCTACATTGCAATGGGCTGGGTAGTACTTATAGCAATAAAGCCCATGCTTGAAAACGTATATCCGCTGGCGCTGTGGTTTATTCTTATCGGCGGCATTTTCTACACGGTGGGAGTAATTTTCTATGTGAAAAAGTCAAAGAAGTTTTTCCATTCCATATGGCATCTTTTCACCGTTGCGGGAAGCGTGTTCCACTATTTTGCGGTGCTGCTCATGATGATACACAACGGTAAATGATTATTTCATAAAACGGCAGCTGCACAGTATATTTCAAAAAATTCGGGCGACCGCAGGTCGCCCGTTTTTCGTATACAGCTGATGCTCTTATGCGTCGGCTGTTTTTATTTTCTCTTTTTGTTCTTTTTCGCAGGATAGCTTTTGCCTGCTGATCTCTGCGGTGCAGGCTTTGGATTTTCGGCAGGCTTTGCCGAAATGTCTTCCACGATTATTTTCTTTTCCGCTGCGCTGACGGTTTCAGTCCGTGCGGCGGCAGGAGGAGAGGCCTCAGGACTTTCTGCCTTGCTCTGATTTTTCTTGTTGAGATGATCAACGCCCTCACGGATAAGGCAGTAAACTACCGAGCAGATCGGAACGCTTACGAACATACCAAGTATTCCGCCCATTGCGCCGCCCACCGTTACGGCGAACAGCACCCACAGGGAGGGAAGTCCTACCGACTGTCCCACAACTCGTGGGTAGATAAGGTTGCCTTCTATCTGCTGGAGGATAAGCATGAAGATGACGAAAAATATCGCCTGTCTGAAATCAGTTACCATTATGAGGAATGCGCCTACGGCTACTCCGATAAATGCTCCCACGATAGGGATAAAGGCTGTGACTGCCACAAGTATGCCTATTGTGACCGCATACGGGAAGCGGAGAATGGTCATTCCTATGCAGCAGAGAGAGCCAAGGATAAAGGCTTCGATGCACTGACCCGAAAGGAACTTTGAAAAGGTTTCTTTAGAAAGATTGCAGATGTGGCAAAGAAGCTTAGCCTGTTTTTTGGGGAATATGGCTGTAGTTATTCTGTAGATCTGACTTTTGAGTTTTTCCTTTTGCAGCAGCATATAAACCGCAAAGAAAATGCCTATGAAGAAATTAACTATGCTTGATATCATTGAAGAAGCCACGCTGACCGTTGAATTTACCGTGCGCAGAATGATAACGCCGTCTTCAAGCAGCTTCTGTATCTTATCGGTGACAACTTCCTTGCTGATGTTCATTTCGTCCAGCCAGCGGTTTATCTGAGGAGAATTCTGGACCTTGTCGCTCACCTGACGGAAGAAAACGGGTATGTCCTCGGAAAGGCGGTTGAAGGTCTCGATAAGCTGGGGAATGATAAGGCAGAGCACCAGTGCGACCATGCCGAAGCAGATGATAAACGCAAGTATCAGAGAAACGGGGCGTTTTATCGCTGCCGCTGCTTTGCGGTAATGATTATTCTTGTCGGGCTTGAACATTGTGCGCTCAATTGCGCTCATTGGCACGTTTATTATCAGTGCGATAACTGCTCCGATGATGAACGGCGCAAGTATCTTCATTCCCGTTCCCAAAAGCTGAAAGATCTTATCATAGTGGAAAAGCGCCCAGAACAGAGTAACGCCTATTACCACCAGCAGCACTTGTTCTTTGAATTTGTCTGATTTTTTCACATTGCGGCTCCTTTCTGCACAGGTCATTCCCATGAGTAATGTATCTTTATTCAGAAAAAGGCGACATAATGCCGCCCTTGTCTATGTATAATTATTTAGAAAGGTCAATTTCCATAATAGGCTCCAGCACGTCTGCGCCGGCAGGTACCATTGGAAGAACGTTTATGTCCTTATTGATACGGCAGTCGATAAGACATGGCTTGCCGCAGGAAAGCGCCTTTTCAAGCACAGGAGTGATATCCGACTTTTTCTCGATAAGGAAGCCCTCGATGCCGAATGCGTCGGCAAGCTTCATAAGGTCGGTGCCTCTGTCGATATCGGTCTGTGAAAATCTCTTGTCATAGAAAAGTCTCTGCCACTGGCGCACCATTCCCAGAACGTTATTTTCAAAAACAAGCTCGATAACGGGTATCTGATGCTTTGCAAGAGAAGAAAGCTCGTTGCAGTTCATGAAAAAGCTGCCGTCGCCGGCAATATTGATGACCTTTCTGTCGGGATTGCCGCACTTTGCGCCGATAGCTGCGCCCAGTCCGTAGCCCATTGTACCCAGTCCGCCGCTTGAAGCGAAGGAGCGTGGCTTTCTGAAGTTATAATACTGAGCAGCCCACATCTGATGCTGTCCTACCTCGGTAGTGATCACAGCCTCGCCGTTTGTAAGTCTGTCAAGCTCCTCGATGACCTGCTGAGGAAGAACCTCGTCCTCGCTTTCGATAGGAACCATTCTGAGGGCGTATTTCTTTTTCCAGCCGTCAATTTCAGCC
>JBJERD010000164.1:0-2844 GCA_051882095.1 Oscillospiraceae bacterium | reverse complement strand
GAGAACACCAGATAACAAGAACAGTTTGTGGTTTAAGCTTGCTGTCCGCCAATGAAAGCCTTCTATTAAGGGAAACTGGTAATTTTTTTGTATCCGCCCAATAATCCCCCGGCTTGAGTCAATCCACCAAAAGTGATAAACTAATTCTAAAGAAGTCTGGATAAGTCCATAGACCGGAATGGAGTTGGTTGGAATGAATGAGATAGCACAAGCAAAGGCACAGGTAAGACTGCAAAACTGGCAAATGATGTATAACGAGTATGCAAACAGCGGAATGACGGTAAAAGAGTGGTGTGAAAACAACAATCTTAGCGTCAAGACATTCTATTACAGATTGAAAAGAATAAGAATGGACACGCTGAATCGGGAACATCACGACATAGTCGCTTTAGGGAATACAGGCGATAATATAGTCAGTACCCCCAATACAGGAGTCATCCGAATAAGCGGACATGGTATAACAGCAGAATTGCCGCAGGATATTTCTCCGGAGCTTCTTGCAGCATTTCTGAAAGGCTTGTCATCATGCTGAAGGAAACACGGTTTGAACAGGTATATCTGGTATGCGGATACACAGATATGAGGCGGTCAATCGATGGACTTGCAGCGATCATTCAACAGAATTTCGATTTGGAGCCATGCTCGGGCAGCCTGTTTCTTTTCTGCGGAAAACGACGGGATAGGTTAAAAGCACTGCTATGGGAAGGCGACGGATTTCTGCTGATGTATAAACGACTTGATAACGGCTGTTTTCAGTGGCCGAGAAACACAACAGAGGCAAAAATGCTTACTCATGAGCAGTATATCTGGCTGCTGCAAGGCCTTTCGGTCGAACAGCCAAAGGCAATAAAGACTGCACCTAAAAGAGATGTCATATAGTACAAAAGCGAAGTATTTTCCGGCCTCGCTTTCTCTGTTTGAAAATGCCGTAAAACCTTGATTTTATGCGGTTTTTGTGGTATAATAAGGATAACAAAAACGTACGAAAGAGGGTGCTTTTTATGGCAGAAAAATTACCGGATAATCTTGAAGAAGCACTCGAATATATCAGAAAACAACAGATAGAAATTGATGAACTTAAAGCTACGGTAGACAAGCAGATCATTATGCTTTCAAACCTCAACGAAATGCTTGTTAAAGGCAGAAAAGCAATGTTCGGAAAGTCAAGCGAGCAAATTTGTTACATAGATGGTTCTGAACAGCTTTTACTGTTCAACGAAGCAGAACAGGAGTATTCTGCAAGCAATGCAGAGCCAACTGTTGAAACTATCACAGTTAAGTCACACCCAAGAAAGAAAAGACTGTCCAGAGAAGAGCTTCCCGACAGCGTAGAGCATAAAAAAGTTGTGATCGACCTTGAGGACAAGAATTGTCCCGAATGCGGCAAAGAAATGGTCTGCATTGGTGAGGAGTTTGTCCGCAGCGAGCTTAACATTATCCCTGCACAAATTTCTGTGATCGACTATTACCGTAAGAAATACAAATGCAAGTCCTGCGAAGAGGATAACCTCAAAACTGACATAATTGCAGCTGAAATTCCCGTACCTGTTATCAAGAAAAGTATGGCAAGTGCAGGTGCAATTGCGTATGTCATTCAGCAGAAATATCAAATGGGAACGCCGCTTTACAGGCAGGAGCAGTACTGGAAAGCACAGGATATTGCACTGAGCCGAACAACTATTGCAAACTGGATAATCCGCAGCTCCAATTGGATAAAGCCACTGTGGAGCCGCATGATGCTGCTGCTTAAAAGTGAAGATGTTATTCATGCAGATGAAACAGTTCTGCGTGTTCTGAAACGGGATGGAAAACAGGTCGACGGTCAATCACGATGCTGGGTATTCTGCTCAGGAAAGGATTCCGAACACAAAATGTCGCTCTATCTCTATCATCCTACAAGATCGGCAAAAGTGGTAGAAGACAATCTGGGAAGTTATTCAGGATATCTGCAAACGGATGGTTATACTGCTTACAATGCAGCTGTAAATGCGATTCGACTTGGCTGTTGGTCACACGCAAGACGTAAGTGGGTAGAATGTCTGCCTAAAGGTATTGATGACAAAAATTCAAAAGCAGCACAGGCACTTGAACTGGTGGAAAAGATCTTCGCCGAGGACAAGGGCCTTGAAGGTCTGCCCATAAACGAAGTATATGAGCAACGCCTTGAACGCATAAAACCGATTCTGGATCGTTACTGGGAACTTCTCGGAAACATATCAGCAAACGGAGGCTCTAATCTCTGTAAAGCTGTGACCTATTCGCTGAATAACAAGAAAGGGCTTGAAGCATTCCTGCTTGACGGCCGTCTGGAGCTTACTAACAATCGTGCCGAACGAGCAGTAAAGCCGTTTGTAATGGGTAGAAAGAACTGGCTGTTTGCCGACACCAACAAGGGTGCTGATGCGAGTATGATGTGGTATTCGGTCATCGAGTCGGCAAAGCTGAATAATCTCAATGTTTACGGTTATCTGCTTCACCTGTTGAGTGAGTTGCCGAAGCTCGGTGAAGCTCCGACCGACGATCAGCTCGACAGCCTGATGCCCTGGGCTGAACTTCCGAAGTATTGCAAATAGGAGATTTTTATGTCAAAGAAGAAGTATGGTGCTAACATTGCTTTTATGATGGATTTTGTACGGAAATTTATAGACGAAGAATCCTCAAGATCAGATTTCACGCTTGATTTCAATCATCACTTGAGCCTGCGTTTTGATAAAATGTATTCAGAAAATGCTGAAGCCGCTGAGATATTTGCCGAACGTATCGGAGAAATTGTTGACAATAGCAATGGCTTTAGCGATGATGAACTTCGCGATGCTCTATGTGATCCTTACGACCTGGTTTATG
>JBJERD010000163.1:0-2845 GCA_051882095.1 Oscillospiraceae bacterium | reverse complement strand
CAGATTTTTGACCAAACAGGCTTCTGACCCAAAGATAACAAGGCAAAGCCATCTATCGCACAGTCTGAGCCTGCGCTTTTGTCCTCACCGGTTTATAGCGGCTTTTTATTCATCTGACCCTTATTTCTCGGATATTTCTCCGGCGAAGGCTTTGTTTTTCTTATGACCACAAGGCAGCGCATATCGCCGTTCGGGAGTGAATATTCAATACACTCCTCAGTTTTTCCGCCCAGAACATTTATGGCGTTTTTCGCCTGTTCAAGCTCGTTTTTTCCGTCCGAGCCTTTCAGAGCAACAAAAGCTCCGCCCACCTTTACAAAGGGCAGGCAGTATTCGCACAGGCAGGAAAGATTGGCTACCGCTCTGGCTGTTGCTATGTGGAACTTCTCACGGTAATCGGCATTTCTGCCAAGCTCCTCGGCTCGTCCGTGAACGCAGTCTGCGCCCAGTTCAAGACTGTCCGAAAGCTCTCTGAGAAAATTTATCCGCTTGTTAAGGCTGTCAAGCAGAGTAAGCCTTATATCCTCTCTGAAAATTTTCAGCGGACAGCTTGGAAAGCCTGCTCCCGTGCCAACGTCTATCACCGAAGCGTTTTGCGGCAGCTGCACAAGAGTAAATGGATAAACGCTGTCGTAAAAATGTTTCAGAGCGATCCCGTCGGGGTCGGTGATGGCGGTGAGATTTATCTTCTCGTTCCACTCACAAAGCATATCCGCATAAATTGAAAGCTTTTGATACTGCTTATCCGTAACAGTCATTTTCCCCTGGGAAAAAAGCATATCCAAGGTCTTTTTGTCGGGACAATTCATAGCGTTTATTTCCTTTCGCTGTTTCTTTCCTTTGATGAGAGCCATATGAGCAAAACATTTACGTCGGCAGGGTTTACTCCCGATATCCTGCTTGCCTGACCTACGCTCAGCGGCTTTATCTTGTTGAGCTTCTCAGCCGCTTCAAGTCTCAGACCTCTCACCTGAGAATAATCGGTATCGGCAGGGAGAGCCTTTGCTTCAAGCTTGCGCATAGCCTCCACCTGCTCCAGCTGTATTTTTATATAGCCGTCATACTTCACCTGCAGCTCCACCTGTTCGCAGACCTGCGCATCAAGCTGCGGTCTTTGGCTGTCAAAAGGTGCAAGGGCTTTATAGGACACCTGCGGACGGCGCAGCAGTCTGTCAAGCTTTATTCCCGTTGAAAGAGGGTCTGTGCCCACGCTTTGGAGATATTCGTTTATCTCCGCCGACGGGGCAAGATTGACGTGAGAGATGCGCTTTATCTCTTCATCAATAAGCCTCTCTTTTTCAAGCAGAGCGTTATATCTTTCATCGGAAATAAGACCTATCCTGTGACCTGTGGGGGTAAGTCTTATATCTGCGTTGTCCTGACGGAGCAGCAGTCTGTATTCGCTTCTTGAAGTGAGCATTCTGTAGGGGTCTGAGCAGCCCTTTGTAACAAGGTCGTCGATAAGCGTTCCGATATATGAAGACGCTCTGTCAAGAACCACCGGCGGCTCGCCCTTTATTTTGAGAGCTGCGTTTATTCCTGCAATAAGTCCCTGCGCCGCAGCTTCCTCATAGCCGGAAGTTCCGTTGAACTGACCTGCACCGTAAAGTCCTGCGATATTCTTGAATTCAAGAGTGGGCAGAAGCTGTGTGGGGTCGCAGCAGTCGTATTCTATTGCATAGGCGTTGCGCATTATCTCAACGTTTTCAAGTCCCTTTATGGTGCGCAGGAATTTTAGCTGCACCCATTCAGGCAGAGATGAAGACATTCCCTGCAAATAATATTCGTCGGTATCAAGTCCCATAGGCTCAATGAAAAGCTGATGACGGGGCTTGTCCGAAAATCGCATTATCTTATCCTCGATAGACGGGCAGTATCTTGGTCCCACGCCCTCTATCTGACCCGAATACATTGGCGAAAGATGAATATTTTCTCTTATTACCCTGTGAGTTTCCTCGTTGGTGTAAGCAACATAGCAGGACACTCTGTTTTCAAGCTTTTCATTATTATCAAACGCAAAGGGAGTTATCTCCTCGTCGCCGTCCTGTTTTTCAAGAACGTCAAAGTTTATGGAGCGCTTGTGAACTCTGGCAGGAGTACCCGTTTTGAAGCGTCTCAGCGAAACGCCCTGCTCTCTCAGCGAATCTGAAAGAAAGGTTGCAGGAAGAGTTGCATCAGGACCGCTTGCATAAGAAGTTGAACCGACGTGTATCTTTCCGTTGAGATATGTTCCGCTTGCGACTATGACCGCCTTTGCTCCGTACTCTGTACCCAGTCTTGTAACAACTCCGCAGACTGCGCCGTTTTCGGTTTTGACTTTACATATCTCGTCCTGCTTGATGTGGAGATTCCCGCACTTTTCCAGAGCTTTTTTCATATATGTATGATACTTGACCCTGTCCGACTGAACACGCAGACTGTGGACAGCAGGACCTTTTCCTCTGTTGAGTATACGGCTCTGCAAAAAGGTTGCGTCGGCAGCTCTGCCCATTTCGCCGCCAAGAGCGTCTATCTCTCTTACCAGATGCCCCTTGGCAGTTCCGCCGATTGAGGGGTTGCAGGGCATATTGGCAATGCCGTCAAGAGTTATGGTAAAAATGGCAGTTTTCATTCCCAGCCTTGCCGCCGCCAGCGCCGCCTCGCAGCCTGCATGACCTGCGCCGATTATTATTACATCATAATTTTCCGTTTGATTTTCAAACATAGTTTAACCTCTTTTTTATTTAATCATCAAAGTTGAAGAACATACTATACATTATTATCGGTCTGTTGAAACCTCAATTTATGCGGGGATAAGGGGAAGCCCTCTATCGCAGGGCTTCCCCTCTTTCAAAACAGTCCACCG
>JBJERD010000162.1:0-19481 GCA_051882095.1 Oscillospiraceae bacterium | reverse complement strand
AATTATGGTATATACTGTATCTACAATAATGATTTGGAGGTAACAGTTATGTTGAAAACACCTGAATTGGCAATGCCGAGAACAAACAAGGTCACTACCGTCTGCAATGGCAAACGTGAGGTCTGGACGGACTACGTAGAAGCTAAGGCATATTTCCTTGAACTTATGATGTCCACCGATGGCGAGGAGCATGAACGTGCGGAGTGCGTTTACATTCAGCTATTGCACGGACTTAACGAGTGTAGCGACGAAGACGAATAACAAGACAGAGGGCATTGCCGTTTGTAAGCAATGCCCTCTATTTGTATTATGTCATTTGAAAAATCCTAAGTCCGGATTGTCAGGCAATCCGACTATTGAAGCTCTGTCAAGGAAACAGTTAAAGCTCTCGCATGATGTTTCAGGGAGCAGAGTGCAATCATGACACGCAGCGTAATTCAGATTCTTGTATCCTTGCTTTGTGGCAGAAATGCACAGCGGATCGCCGCTGCACCAGCTTGCCCGTTCAAGCATACTGTCCATTATTCTTTCAAATACATCTTCGTTATCTGCTACGCTTATAAGACCGCCGAGACTGCTGTCACTATCCGATGATGAGACATAGATCAAAACTCCGCACATCTTAACTTCGTTCTTATCATTGATCTCACTGTATATCTTTTCTCTTATTGATGCAGCGCTATATCCGCACACATTGGATATTTCGCGAATAAACAAGTGAGCAAAGGTATGAAGCATAACGTATGTTTCGGAGAATGATTCATTGATGAACTTACTCTCGTCCATAGCCTTCTTCATTCTCTTGTATCTTGAAGAATGAACGTTTCTCCACTGCACTATCTTGTCCTTATTAAAGCGAATGAAGATGCCCTCTCCGGTTAATTCTACCGCAGGAAGCCATGGCTTGGGATACTGAGAAATAGCAACGCTGTTAGCTTCGTTACGGGTAATTCTTGTGAATCCGGTAAATGCTTGCGTAACAGTAAGTCGGTCAACCACAGCAATCTGCTCAAAATACGATTTGTACTTTTGCGGAATAGTCGCTGTATATGAAGAAAAATTATCTTCATTCTCATTTTCGTTTTTGGACAGAATACTGTATTCATCTTCATAAACCGATAATTCCGAGCGTTTTCGCTTCTGTTCCATAGAAATCTTTACAGCTCTCCATGAACGCATGATCTCATCATCGGTAATATTCTGGTCGTGAATAACCTGTCTTATGGTATAAACGAGCTTATCTTCTTCAACGTTTTTCAGTATGCTATAATTCTTCTGAATACAGTTTACTACCTTTTTGCTCCACGGCGGAATAAGTAAAGCTGCCTTTGTTATGGGAAAATAAACACCTGATGCGGAGCGTAATCTCGCTCTCATCTTATCATGACAGCCATATTGTACTCTTGCATAAGGATCTTTGAAGTGTGGGTGCTTACAAGTACACGGAAACTCTGATAAAGCATTATCTGAGAATACCTGTACCATACTCCTTGTAGTTTTGCATTCGGTGCATTCAAGCCTCAAACTGTCAATATCAGTCCTGTTATAGATATTAACCATTTTTATCCTTGGCGATTTTACGCCGGAAGGACAAGGCTTTCCACCATGAACCCACCAATCATAGGGAAAATCATCCATGTGACCATGAGGACATACCACTATAAAACGAGAAGCATTAAGGTTATTTTTACACTGAGGGCATCTATGACGATCTTTTACGTCCAATTCTCTGAAATCATAGATATTACCGCATCTTGAACAATGGAGTTTTTCAGGAAAAACATAAGAGGTTATATTTTTCCCTTTAGAGAAACTGTTGGTGCTTTGAGTAGTTCTTGGCATTAAAAAATACTCAGCATCGGTAATTACCGATAGGTTTTCATTGAATATTTTTCGGCTTTCGACTTCCTCTATGTCATTAGGATTGTAGTCCCAATCATCGGTTGAAGCTATGATAACAGTATCGTCCTTAAAATCGACAATAGAGCCAACACCAAAAGTAGTAATTAACTGCGTTTTTCTTATATCTCCAACAGAGATCTTTTCATTAGAGAACTTGGAAATACTGCTGCTATCATCATTATTTGCTTTTTTTCTGAACGTCGGTTTTGGCATTTCAAAGCCCCCTATCTTTTAACGAAATATATATTTGCGGCAGGCTCAACATTTCTTACTGAATTGAGTATCGAAGGAATATCCGAACCGTTTTGGTTGTCTGCACTGCGGAAAAGAGCAACATCTTCATTGTGATAGTCCGAGAAGACCAGTTTGTTAGGCAAACTTTCGGTAAGTTCCTCCCAACAATCCAAGTAGTAATTGAGCCATTCCTCAGCATAGCTTACAATTCTCGGTTCTATCTCTCCGACACGTTTCAAAATACTTTGCTTAACGCACTCTACATCTTTATCGTTTCTCGTGAATTTGCAGGCATTCTCATTAGGGTTGTATTTTGGAATAGTATGCCGTATGATCGCCATCATAGCACAATGCAGAGCCTTTTCGATAGCTCTGGGAGAATAAGACGTAACGCTCGTTGCTTCAACATACTTATAAAATGTGCTATGATAATACCCGAACTGCTCATAGTAGGACTTGTCTCTTGATCTCATACTGTTGTAAAGAGATATAACAAGTCCCGGATTGGTTCTTCCGACACGGCTTGTTGCCTGAATATACTCAGAATTTGACTTTGGCTGCCCATAAACGCACATAACACCGAGTCTGTCAATATCTATACCGACTGACAGCATATTTGAAGCCATGATATAATCATAGCAATCCTCGCTGGTGTATTTATTGGCAAGTCTTTCAAGTACAGCCTTTATTTCCTTTGCCGAATTACGGCTTGTAAGCTCATTGCTTTTGAAATATGGCGGAATATCCGCATTATTGCTGTCAACTTTGAGATTTACGCTCTCAGCTTCCTTTTTGAACTTATAGGTTGCAAGATACTTGATCTCAGCCGAGATACGGTCAGATATGATGATAGAATTTGAGCCAAGCTCTTTAAGTGAATTAAAGTAGCCTACATATGTATAGAATTGGTCAATAACGTCTGTCGGCTTTCCTTGCAGTCTGTACAGATGCTTCATGAAAGTCAGCAGTGCAAAAATCTTTATCAGCATCTCCGACGTACCAAAGCCTATGGAGCAAACGCCGATATACGTTCTTGCAGGACGTTTTTCTTCGTCTGCTTCGATAGCAAAGAACGAATCTGTATGCTCCAAGCCATTCGGAGGAAACTGTATCATATTCCTGTTATAAAGGATTTTTATCTGATTATCAGCATTCTTTACAGTTGCCGTAGATGCGATGATCTTAGGAACACTGCCGTAATGCCGACAGATATTCTCTATCGCCATTTCATAAATGCCAGTGATCGAACCAAGCGGCCCCGAAATAAGGTGTAGCTCGTCCTGAATAATAAGCTCAGGCGGCTTACAGCCGTTTGCACCGAGTAAATTGCCTGCCTGTTCTTCCCACGTTATTCTCGCAAACTTATCAACAGTGCTTAGAATAAACGTAGGAGCTGTGCGGTATATATCATCATCAACTACATATATCGGCAAATGATGATGGAACTCGCATTTAGGATTGTTACAGCATGATATATTCATTGAACCGCCCACTATATCATAACCGCCAATTCCAATCTCTGCACCGCACCACGGGCATTTTGTTATCTGCATTGGATTCGCTTCATATATTGTAGCAGTTGAATCCTCACGGAGCTTCTTAAGCGTTTCAGAAGCGTCCATGATATGATTTGGTGTCATACCTGAACCGATCCACAAGCCGATAGAAATTTCTTCACCAGGGATACAATATTTCTTGCGCATATGCTCACAAGCACACACAAGTGCCGTTGCACGCTCAAATTGCTGGAGGGTAAGAAGGCGGAGAGTGTATCTCATTATTATAGTGACACCGTTTACGTTGTAATTGCTCTTATTCAGCCTTCTAAAGAATATCGAGAACGCTGATAAGCCGAGATATGCTTCTGTTTTACCACCGCCGGTAGGAAACCACAGAAGATCAACGTCATTATGGTATTCGGAGTCGCTGTCTACTATGTCAGGTATTATTTGCAGGATATAAGCCATCTGGAATGGATACCAGCCCACTGTATCTGATGGGCAGTGCTTTGTTTTAACACGCTGTAGCAACATAGCTTCATTCATGTAAAGAAATGATTTCCACGCAGTATCGTTCTTTCTGATCACCTCAACACCGTTACGCAGGCGCTCTATGCACCTCTCAATATTGTTGAATGAGTCAGCAGCAGTATCAGGGTATTTCTCCACTAATTCAGTATTTCCCTTTAGCGCAGTAAACCATTCTTCGTATTGTATGATAAAGGAATCAAGCTGATAGCAAGCTACGGTTCGATCTGCTTTTTTCCAGTATTCCATGTAGAGATACTCGGAATGATTGAAAAGCCTCGGCATCATCTGCAACATTCTGTACTGTGGAATGAATTCACTACGGACTTCTGTTACAACACCCTGGCTTTCGATATGGACAGATGAACAGCCGTGACCATACGAATAGTTGTTGACAGAATCATAGAGCATATCGTTCTTTTCTTCTTCAAAAGACTTGTGGATATTTCTTCTGTAAACAGGCATGAAGCCTTTACTGCTCTTAACAGACAGTACGCACTGGAACAAAGCACCTGTGTTGCTTTCCAAGAACTCGTTTCCTGCCTTATGCCTGTTAAGAACAGATATTGTAATAAGTTCACTGTTATCGCTGCCTATCTTCCTAACATGGAAATATACCGTAATATCCTGATCTCCGCTATCGGAAATAATCTGATTACAAACCTTATCAGGAACGATCATTTTTTTGGAGAAAGATTTAGCTTCTCTTGAATAATAATGCCGTTTGACTTCCTTTCCGTTGTCGGTTATCATCTGCTCTGAGTGATGATATACGGCGTAGGTAAATGAGATGCTTAATTCGTCACCTGAAAATGAAGCAAAGGATACTCCCATAGTTGAGGGCTTGAATACGCTGACGTTCTTAGGTTCTTCGCTATCTTCAGAATCGTCCTCAAACATTTCCTCAGCCGCACTGTCAGTTACGACAGCATCAGAGTCCTTGCTTTTAGGCTGCGCCCAAAGGATTCCGAGCGAATAACGGCTTAACGGTTCTTCCATCTCTAACACTTCATTATCGTCAACCGGACCGATGAAATCAGTCCTCAGATGTTCTGCAATATCGTCTATTGCATCGTAAAACTTTGGGAAATGCGACATATCATCACTTCTTTTCAAATACAAGTTTAGCAAGTCCTGTTATCTGAATACCAAAGCATATCCTTGATTTTTGATATTCAATTGGAACGCTTGCATCAAACTGCTTCAGCACTTCCGTAGTGATACCGCTGACATAAAGGTTTTCTAAGCTATCAGGCAGATTGTATTTATAATCTGTTGAACTAACGCCCAGATCAAGCTCCGCTGTCATTTTCTTTGAAAGACAGCCTATACAACGTCCATTATGATAGATTTCATACATTCTCGAAATTGCTGAACGCTTAGCTGAGAGCTTGTCATACAGCTTAACACTGTGAATGATGTACTCCTGTAAGTCAAGAATAGATTCAAAATCGCCCGAAACAAAAGAATTGTTATCAATATCTCCGGTCAATCCGACGGTTATGCACTTGCAGTATTTATTGTTTGTCTTATAGATGTTATGCAGCCCTGTTTCAATAACTCGTCCTGACATGGTACGCTTAAAGTATTTCGTATTCTTCTTCATCGTTACAAACTGTGTCTTAGGACGTGTGAGAGCAACATATCTTACTCTTGCTTCTTCTGCGCTGTCAGAAGAAGGCTTTATATCTGATTCAATAAGGATAACTCTGTCAAATTCGCTGCCTTTTGCCTTATGGATCGTTGAGACAGTCAGCATTGGCGCATCGCCAAAGAACTCGCTGGGGATATTATTGGAGATCGTAAGGGCTGTTATCAGCTTTTGAATGCTGATAACTGTTTTATCCTGAGAATCGGTAAGTTTGCATAGCAGATCCCAAAGAACTTCGGGATCCAACTCAGTGTCACACCTGAATGTAAATCTTTCAATGAAGTCCTTCTTGCTTATGGTCGGACGGCAACAATCCCAAAATACATCAGCAATCCACCGAGGGAGCGGAAACACATTGTTTACGCCTCTATTAAGGGTATGAAGTATACCTTTTTCACATAATAATCCGCTGATATACTCAGCTTCACCGTTATTACGGCACAGAATAGCAGTTGATACAGTAGGAGCTTGGGTAAGTGTTTTGACGTAATGCTCGATCTTTGTCTTGCCTGAATATTTCGATACAATGCTGTTTGCATACTTATTCTGGTCGGTAAAGCTCTTATTAAGCAATACCTGGCGCATTTTTGTCGCTTCTTCGGCTAATTCGGCAGATTGTCTTCTGTTTACTGTTATTTCATATCTGAGCATATCATCGGGGAACAGCTTTTCTGCAAGCTCATAGAACTTTACAGAATCCAGTGTAGCATCATCATCTGCCTCATAATCGTAAATTGACTGACAGCGATCTCCTGCAAGCAAATATCCGCATTTTAAGTTCTTCAGAATTTTCAGAACCATCTCAGCACGCTCATTTACAAGGTCTTGTATCTCATCGACGATGAAATACTGAATACCTTCAAAATCTTCGGCTGATATGTATTTATTAAAGAGCTTTATACGTTCATTATAATCGTAACTATCAAAGTTTTCCTTAATAACCCCTTGATCTCTCATAGCCATAAGGAAATATGTTGCATACGAGTCGAACGTAAGCACACATATGTTTTTGGCGGAAGGCTGGATAACACCTTCCATAACAGCCTGTTCGATCTTGCTTTCGACAACATTCTTAGCAGAACGGGTGTAACATAAAAGATAGATCTCGTCGGCTGGACACAGATTGTTTGCAAGAATATATATTAAACGCTGAATAATGGTATAAGTTTTGCCTGTTCCCGGTCCCGAATTTAATATGATATGCGAACTCAGCGGAGCTGAAACGATAGTGTCAGATGTCGCTATCTCCATATACTGACGGCTCTGTTCCTTGATTTCCTCAGCCGCTTGCTCAGAAGGTGCTGTATATTCTTTAGGACTTTCCTCTATTTTCGCTGTGTTTCTGTCTCTTTCAAACACAACAGTATCGTCTTGTATGATGATTCCAAGAGCTTCAAAGAACTCCTGCAAGCTCTTTTTATCCTCAGCATCATCTTCCGTAACAGTTTCACGGGGAATTTCTCTCGGAACACAGCCGTTAAAGCCAGGACAAGAGGTATACTCACATCTGCTTTGCCAACGCAGAACACCGTCAACCATTACCGGACCGAACGACATTTCGCCATTTTTAGCGTATGAACAGGTCTGATTTCCCGACAGAATTCGGTTCTGAACGTCGGTTAATGGAATTGCTTCAAATCCAACATAACGCCTACGAATATCGTAAAGTAGCTTAGCGCCCGTTATCTTCTCGGTGTATTTTCTATCCTTTCTGATGTCGGGATCGCTTCTGATGTATATATTAGAAGCAATACTGATATTAGACTTAATCATAATAATTATTCCTCAATATCTTTCAGGTCATAATAGAATCTGAGTTTATTGATCTCACGCTCTACCCGATAGCCGTTGCCAATATAATCGTTTTTAATGACAACCCTTGCTATCTGGTCTTTACCAATCCCTACTGCAAGATCAAACTTCTCGTCAACATAGCCCTTTGCGTTGACAGAAATCGTAGCATATCGGTTTTTGCCGGTAGAATCGGTAAAGATAAAGTGTGCATCATAGGAGTCTGTTGTCAGAGAGAATGAAATAGGCTCACTCTGGTCTCCGACTTTATTGACATCTTTCTTTAAGATAGGGTATGTTTCACCATCACTCAGCAAGATACAAATATCATCGCTCAGTCTGAAATCACAATCTATCGCAGATGTTATTGCAGCTCCCTTAGCCACCATCCACTGATACCTGTTATTCTCATCATCAAATATTATCTTATCCTCACCAAATAAGGAAAGAATAATGTCAGCAAACGGTCTTAAACCGCTTGATCCGCCTGCAAGAATAACGGCATCAATGTTTTCAGGGCTGACATTTGCCTTTTCCATTATCTTCAAGATAGAGTTAAGTACATTTTCCGTAATCAGCGGCGTAATTATATCAGAGAACATATCATAATCTATATCTACGGGCTTTGAGCCTTCGCCTAAAGTCATAGTATAATCATCGTACTCCGAAAATTCGATTTTCATACGCTCCACTTCATTCATGAGCTTATCTTTTCTTCTTGATTCAAGCTCCTCAAATGAAACACCCGGGTACACTTTCGGCATCAGTCTCATGGCAAGCTCTTTATCAATATCATCGCCACCGAATTTGATACCATAAACAGCATCTTCGTATACCTGATTGTGTTTGAGGTTCAGAATACTAAGATCGAGCGTTCCACCGCCAAAGTCGATGACCATGACCTTTGAAAATGCCTTAATATCTTTAACTTTAGAGATATACGCAGAAGATGACTCGCTGACAAAGCCTTTTACCTTGATGCCGACACGTTCAGCGGCTTCAAGCAGCTCTGTTCTGGCTCTTGCTGAAAAGTCAACAGGAATAGAAAATACTGCTTCATCAAAATCAGGTCGGATACGCCTGACTGTTTCTTTTACATGGTTCAGAAAGAGTGCAGCAAGCACCTTTCCTGTAAAACGCATACCGTTTACAACGATTTCCTGATCTGTTCCGAGCAGTGACTTAAAGGAAGTAATGATCTGATAATCATCAGCATATTCGTTGATTTTCTCCTTTACTTCACGCCCAAACTTAAAGTCATTCTTAACTGTCTTTGATATTGCTATGCAGGAACTAAACGGAGTAAGGTCTTTACCGTCCGTACCGTATCCTGCCTCTCTGGAGCCCTTGCCTTGCTCATAATTATACAAGTAGACAGAGGTATTTGTTGTACCAAAGTCAATACCGTAATATGATCCATTCTTCATTAGTTATTCCCCTTAAAATCTATCCCGTTCCTTTCAAGCGAACGGAAAATCTTCTTAATGATAGCCTGCAATGATTCGTAATTGTCCTCACTCACATCAGAAAACTCATATTCAAGCCAATCCTCGTATAAGAATGCAAATGCCTTTTTCAGTTCCAAGCGTATTTTCTCGGCTTCAAGCGAGGATTCACGGCTATTTATCGCATAGGCATCGTTCAGCTTGCTGTCAAGCTCAGCATTCTGGCTTTCGAGAGCAGCAACTTTGATTTTCAGTTCTTCATTTTCAGTTCTGGCAGCCATTAAAGACTGATTTACCGTTTGGAATCTGTCTCTCTGTTCGGACAATTGTCTCTCCAGATCAGCAATCTTTGCTTTCAATGATACGTTCTCAGCGCCTATTTCACGGTTTTTACTGATCTCACCTTGAATAGATTCAAATGCCTTGCCAACAGGAGTAATCATATCTGTAAAAGCAGTGATAATAGCTTCCTGTTCTTTGTCCATATCTCGTTTCAATCTTTCATAGAGAACCTGAACAGAACTCTTTTTGGCAGGGGCTTTTTCACTGGCAGCAACTTCGGAGGTATTAGTTGAAGCCTTCTCATCGTCATTTGCAACAGTCTTTTCCGCAGAAGCGTCAGCTTTTGGGGATTCGGGAACACTTGTCAGCTTATCTTCCTTTTCGCTTGCGGCAGTGTCAGTTACGTGAGCTTTAGGTTCTTCTTTCTTGGGATTAGGACTAACGTTTTCTGTCTTAACTGGCGATTGCACAGCGACGGAAACTTCTTCCTTGGGTGTTTCCTTAGCTACTACAGATTCTTCGATTTTTACTTTATTATCAGTTGGAACTGGTTCTTCTGACTTTGAAGGTGTGATAAAGCCGTATTTTTTGCCCCAATCCGTTACAAGTGATTCGTATTTTACTTTTGACAAATCAGGGAAAAGACTGTTTGTAGCGTTCCATACATTGACCAAAGAATTCTTTTTAATGTCAGTATAATCAAGCATAAAGATTCCGCCCATTGTACTATTAATAAGGTCTTGAAACTTATTCCTATTCTTCTCAGACTTCACGGCAAATTGAGCTATAAAAGCAACGAGTCGAGGGAGCTGAACAGATGATAATGCCTTATCTTTATAGTTCTTCATGATTGAAGTAATAGCAGAAGAATATTTTTGAACATAATACTGCGATTTGTTTGAGTCTTTATCAGTTATCAGAAACTCTTTAATTATCTCATCCAGCAAATTAATAGGTATGCTTTTGTCTTTGGTGATTTTATCAAAATATAATTTTACAACATCCGCCGAAAATCTTGAGAGCTGTGAGGCAATTTCAGAAAGAACACTATTTTCGTTAAAGGTCAACTCAAATAAGAGTTTTGCAGCTTCTTTTGTTTTCTCTTTGTTTAGCTGAGATTTATTCTTTCTATATTCTTCATAAAGCTTGTCCAGTTTTTCTTTTATCTCCGTTATATTTCCCATAGCTTTTCTCCTTATCAGCTTATAATAGTTATCATATCATCAGAAATCTGACAGTATTTCTGAACTTCTTTTGTTATCGTCTGTAAATCGGAAAGCGAATTAATTGTTATGATCTGTAAGCCGTTAGACAGCTTATTATATCCATCAACAGGTACGGCCTTGCGATAAAATACGCTGTTTCCGTGAATCTGTATAGCTTGTCCTGCGATACGAGCCATTCTGAACGGCTTGCAGTTAATTGAAAACTCACATACTTTGTTTAACGCATCAGAATAATCGTATGCCATGATTACGTTTCCATTAAGTTTGAGAACGATGTGTCTTGCATCTGCGGTGATTTCTTGTGTCTCCGTCGGGACGGTATCAGATACCTTCGGTTCAACGACTTTGGACTTGTCTTCCATAACAACAATCTGCTCAACTGATGTATCGTCCTCACTATCATCGTCTGAAAGAACATAATACCCGTCTTCTATCTCTTGAAACTCCGAGCATTCGGACATTAACGCTTCTATCTGCTCCTCAGAAGCATTAGGAATACCTTTATGAGATAGCAGAGTTTTTACCTCATATGCACCGAAGCCGTCTTCATATTGCAGGTTGTCGCTGTTTTCCTTGATGACTTCTATGATTGATTCGATTGTCAAATCTTCTGCCGCATTTTCACCAGTCTGGACAATTGATGTATCAGTCAACTGCACTTCTGGCGTGACGTGAGTATGATTAATCTGAACAGTCTCAATCTCGAACTTAGCAGGCTCTGCCTTTTCGGGCATACTATGTTCTATATGCTCATGCTCAGCTTCTTCATGGGGAATCATCGCTTCATTCAGGATATAACAGCCCCTACCAACTGATTGGAATGTTCTGTCAAGCATTAACAGCTTGGATATTTCAAAAAGGCCGATGCTTTTTCCATAATACTCTTTAATCAGCTCACGAAGGTTCTTTGATGAAATGCCGCCCTTATGCTCGTGGTATTTAGTGATTTTGGGCGCATCTGTCAGCAGTATTTCAATCAAAGCATCTTTCAAGGCAAATGGTTTTGTAGTGTCAGGATTGAAAGTAGCTGGTGCGGGAGTAGTATCCTCACTTATACTTGGCTGCTCAAGCTGAGTAGTATCCTGAGATGAAGTTGGAGTGCTTGACTTAGCCAGCATATAACTTATAAGTTTTCTTACACCTGCTGTTAAGCTGTTGTGTGCAGTGTCGTTCATTTTTATGAAAGCATCACATTTTAGGAGTTCATCAAATGTTTCTCTTGCCTCTGCATAGCTTTGTGCTGATAGCAACCGTTGAGATTTAAGATTCTGTTCCCGTGCAATACGTTCAGAAGTCGTTATGGATGAATAATAGCTTTGAGCCGTTGCAGGAGCTAAACCGAATACACTTGTAAGCCATTCAATAAAACTGTCCTTGGATATTCGCTCCTCATCGGTAATAAAAGTCTTTTTCTCAGAAGAATCCGTATCTATCGTTTCTTTAAATTCACTGCCTGTATTATTCTGCGCAGGCGCAGGATCTATAGAAAGCTGCTGGATACCTTTCGTATCATCGTTGTCACTATTATCAGGCAAAATAGGATCATTATCTTTCTCTTGCGTGGAGTATTCGATAATCATATGCTCATTATCAATAGAGCAAAGTTCCATAAGGCATTTGATACGCTTTATAATATCAATAGCAGACAAGTTGCCTTCTGCAAAGAAATTAGTAGATACCCTTATAGGTCTGCGCAGTTCATGGGAGTGCGTTTTGTCTGCAAAATCCATACGATGACCATATAACGATTTTCCGTTTAAGCCCTTTATGATTTCGGAATAGTTATTATCAGTATATAGCAGAATAAGAAATTTTGTGTATAACTCGCGCCAGCTTCCAACAGAATAACGCAGCTCATTCAAGCTAAACGAGCAGGGCTTATAATAAGTGCAGTTATGGGGATTGTCAAAATCCACTGTTTTGATAACGTAAGGCTCAGAACTGATAGGAGGTTGATAAGTCTTACGTTCGGAAGGTGCTTTTATTCCATCAATGGATATGCCAGCAAACTGTGCGAACTTGCTTAAAGAGACACTAAAGCTATTGTGCCTTCTATCATTCGCATCAATATACTCATTTTTCTGAACAAGTATTTCAATCATAGATTTTACATTGTCAGAAGAAGCTGCACCGAGGATACTCTTTCTTATACCAAAAAGAGTCTGATACAATTTTTCTATGCTGTGAATATTGGAGATATATTGCTTTGCCGTTGAATCAGATACACCGCCTTCTGATACAAGCCAATCAAAGAATGCCTGTTCTGTCAATTGTGGGCTATCTGGCGTCTTTGTTTCAGGCTCATGTTGTGTTGTTACTGTCTGAACAGATTCAGAAACAACAGGCACAGTTGCAGCCGTAGTGTTGATATTTTTTTCAACAAGCTTTGTAGGTTCAGACTCATGTTCTTCTGGAATAGCAGCAACAGTCTTTAAGCTGACATTGACATAGCTTGTGACAGCATCGAGTAATGAGGTTAGAAGCTCATCATATGAGCGGAATTTCTTTCTTCTCTCACGAATTTCACTCTGCACTCGATGATATTCTTCCTCATCATCAATATCAAGCGACTCATTGTATGCCTTTTGTATCTTCTTTAAGACGTCGCTAACATCTGCCTTCAATTCACCAAGATACTGAGTTGAACTCTCCTTAGTGAACAGAGTGACCTTATCAGAATTCGGCTTTATAGCACGGTCTTCGATAATACCATTTGCGCATGAAAGCAGTTTTTGTATCAATCGAACTCTATCTAATGCTGATAGTAGATTTTCAACATTAACTTTATCAGAGTAGATAAATGTTAAATATTCTTTTGTTCCCTGAGCATAGCCATTAACGATATTCTGAACAAAGCCGAGAATATCTGATTCTATGTCTTCCTCACTATGACTTGCCAGTTCGGAAATGATTTTGACTATAAGTATCGGTCTTTCGGGATCGGGTTCTGCTTTTACGATCTCAATAGAAAAAGTGTATCTGCCACTATCAATGGCAGGAGCGTATAAGGAAGCATAACCTTTTGGTAGAAAACCGAGCTCCTTACCGTCCTCAGTAAGTAAAAGAACAGCATTATGGTCATGGGAATTGTCACTCTGATGTTTGAGTATAAGACCTTGCTGAAGAAACAGAGGATTGTGGTTTACTGCTCGACCTTCGTACTGTGTCCCGACTATCTCTATAATAGCTTCTCTTTGTATTTCCATATTATTATTCATGTTATCAAACCTTTCGGTGAAATCGTTGTCCGAGAAACATATACATAAAATTATTATACCACATTTTTACCAAAATTTCAATAGCTCGAGTAGCTTTTTCTCTCCTTTTTCACCGAGGAATAATCAATATGCATATTACAAAAAGTAAAAAAATCCTTGATCTCATCGAAATGAAATCAAGGATTTTGGTAATTATAGTCGGTATGTACTGCTACTGGTATAGTGTTACTATTTAGAACGGGGATAGTAATCTCAAAAGTTGAGTGTCCTAACCATTCCTGAATTGCTTTCATAGGTATGCCGTGCTTCAGTAAAAGGCTTGCGCAGGTGTGCCTTAAATCATGGAATCGAATGTGGCGCAGACCGTTCTTTTTCAGTATCATTGCGAAGTGTGTCGTAACATAATTAGGTCGGAGCAGACAGCCTGTTTGGTCGGTGCAGACGTAATCGTCATACTCATGGGAGTAGGCAGAACCTAGTATCTGAGCATTTCTTTTCTGCTGTGATTTGTGATTCAGCAGCTCTCTTTCGACCTCGGGAATAAGCGGAAGCATACGGTTGCTGGACTTGTTCTTCATCTTGTCAAAGCCTTTTAGACGGTATTTGCCGCCGTCGTTAGCTTCAACGACCTTGTGGGATATGGATATGCTCTTGGTCTGAAAGTCAATGTTGCTCCATTTCAGTCCCAGAGCTTCGCTTCTTCTCAGTCCGTAGTATGCCGCAAGCAGTATAGGTATGTAAGCCGTTTCGTCCTTTGCCGCTGTCAGCAGAGCTCTGACCTCATCTTCGCTGTAAAATGATGCATGGTATTTTTCCTGCTTTGGTCTGTCTGCATGGTCACAGGGGTTGTCATCAAGATACTCCTTTTTGACCGCATATTTGAGTGCGGCGTGGATAAGCCCGTGATAGCGCAGCGCAGTTGCCGCCGTCAGACCCTTGTCATCAAGATATGCATAGAATTCGTTCAGATCCTCGCCTGCAAGATCGCCTACGGTCATACCCCTTTCTCCGAAGAACTCTGCAATTCTGCCGCACGTCATTTTGAGGTATCCGTCCACCGTTGACTGCTGCAATCTTGCTGCAGAGCCGTTTATCCAATCGGTGAGATACTCTGTGAGCGGCTGCGCCTGTATCCGCTCCCTTTCAGTGATAAACTGCTGGGGATTTTTCTTTTTGGACACTGCCTTCATCAGCTTCTGCTGACTGCGGTTGTATTCCTCAATGATCTCAGCCATTCGAGCTTTTGCAAGCTTCTTGCTGCCCTTACTGTCAAGTCCCAGCGCCACCCATTTTACCGTGCGCTTTCCGTTGTGGTCATAAAGATTGACAAGCACATAATACTTGCCGTTTTTGGTTTGCAGACTTCCTGTGATATTATCATGTTTACCGTCTTTCATTTTAAACCTCCTTGTTCGGTGGGAAGTCCGCTTCAGCAAGGGAAGTATATCACATCCTGCGACCAAAAGCAAGATTCGGACTGAGAATTAATGGGGGAGACGCAAAGAGTTTTGATTTACAACTTATTTGTGTTGCACGCCATTACCCGAATCATTTCTGATTATCCCCAAAACCATAGATCAATATATTACTTGAAAAAATAAAAGTTTTAGTGTATAATTAATTCATATCATTTGACAGATTCCTAATTATTATTGCAAGAAAACAATACCGATAACCATATCCACAATATATTCCCGAAAAACGTGAGAGGTTCTGACACGGCGTCCGCCGGGCAAATCAAGATCCGCCTTTTCATAACCGAAGAAATGAGATGATGACCTGTGAACAACAAAAGTAGATCGCTTAATATTCTGAGCTTTCTGCCTGTGGTATTACTAACGCTTATGGTGGTGTTTATGACGGCGGCTCGATTCCCCAAAGAACTGGAGACCATCGCCGAAGATGAATTATATCAGCAGGCGGGAGTTATCCCACATAACATCAAGATAATTGCCATAGATGAAACTACCCTTAACAAGCTGGGGCCTTACTCCGATTGGGACAGGTCGTATTTTGCCGAGCTTATCGAAAGGCTTGATTCAGATCCCGACGCAAAGCCGCTTGTGATCGGTATGGACGTTATTTTCTCGGGGACAAACGATTCCGAAAGCGACAAGAAGCTTGCGCTAGCCGCAGAAAAAGCAGGCAACGTTATTCTTGCTTCAAAGCTTGAAACCGACTCCCGCGTTGTGCGCTCCGAAAGCTATACGATGCAGTCGTTTGTGCGAGATGAAATAACCGCATATGACCGGCTGAGCAGCGTTTGCGAGTCGGGCTTTACAAACATTATACTTGATGACGACGGCTTTGTCCGCAGAGCATATTCCTGCATTGACTGCGAAGGGAAAACCTACAAAAGCTTCGCCTATCTGATAGCAGAAAAGGCAGGCGGTTCCGATAAACTTTCAGCTCTGCCGAATGTCGCCGAAATACGCTATACAGGAAACCCCGGGGAATTTGAGACCATTCCTATGTCAAAGGTGCTTGCAGGCGATATCCCTGCCAACTATTTTAAGGACTGCATAGTGCTTGTGGGTGCATATGAGGAGGGAATGCTGGATTCATATAAAGTGCCCATAGACCGCTCTTCCGAGATGTACGGAGTAGAGTGCCACGCAAATGCCATATATTCTTTCCTTGAACAGCGCCTGATAAAAACAGCGCCGCTGTGGGCTGAACTGCTTATCGCTGCGGTGTTTGTCGCAATGTTTGCTTTGATAATGCGTAAATGCAGCCTTCTCACCGGAATACTTGCCATGGCAGGTATTGTTGTGGGCTATCCCTTTGCGGCATTTGTTGTTTTTAATTTGACAAGCATAAGGCTGTCCGTTTTATACATACCGCTTGGGGTCATTATCGAGCTGCTTGTTTATCTGCTGCTGCGTTATGTGGAGCTTCAGAAAAAGCGTGCAGACGAAATGCAGAATATGCTCTTTTCCATGGCGGATTCTATGGCGGAGGCGATAGAGGGCAGAACCCCTTATAACGCCAATCACACGAAAAACGTTGCAAAGCGATGCATTGAAATGCTTGATCATATAAACCGCCTTTACAGGGAAAAGAAAACCGATCTGCATTTTTCTAAAAAAGATAAGAACCAGCTTTACCTTGCGGCAATGCTCCACGATATAGGAAAAATGGACGTCCCTCTGGAGGTCATGGACAAGCCGACAAAGCTGGGACACCACGAGGCTCCGCTTCGTTCACGTCTGGAGATAATAAAACTCCATATTACAAACGACGCACTTACGGGAGCTGTACCGAAAGATGAAGCTGATGCGCAGATCACGCAGATACAGGCATTTCTCGACAAGCTGGGGCTATACAACTGCGGCAGACGTCTGGAGGACGAAGACTGGGCGGCAATAGACAGGATGTGTACTTCGGTTTATCGTTGCGAAAGCGGCGAGGAAATACCATTCATCACCAAGGAGGAGGCTGACGACCTGCACATCAAAGCGGGTACGCTGTCGGAGGACGAGCGCCGTATAATGCAAAGCCACGTTGTTTATACGGACAAGATCTTACAGCATATGCACTTCGGTGCGGATTTCTGCGATGTGAGAGCTATGGCGGCAAACCACCATGAGCTGCTTAACGCAAAGGGCTATCCCAACGGCATCGGTGCGGACAAGCTTGACGTTATGACGAGGATCCTCACGATAATGGACATCTACGATTCGCTTATCGCCGACGACCGTCCCTACAAAAAGGCAAAGTCGGTGAAGGTGGCTTTTGAGATACTTGACGAAGAAGCGCAGGCAGGAAAAATTGATAACGGTCTGTTAGAGATCGCAAAGGATATATGGCTAAAGGAAGAAACCGAAAACAAAGGAGAAAGCGTATGAAAAAAATTATAATACCTGTCGTAGTTATTGTGCTTGCTCTGGCAGCTGTGGTCACCGCTGTTTTGCTCAGAAGCAAGGACGAATACCGCCTTATCAAAGTGAACAGCTTTGAGGGAACGGTTACTGTAGAACGGGAAGACGATGACGAGCTGGACGTGTTCGACGGAATGAAGCTGATACCGAAGGACACGGTCAAGGTTATGGATAATTCATTTTTAGAGCTTCTTGCCGACAGCGACAAGCACATCTGCGCCGAAGAAAACACAAGCTTTGAGCTTAATTCAGGCGGAACCGAAGAAGACGGCTACATCACCATAAAGCTTCTCTACGGAAAATCTCTTTTCACCATAGACAACAAGCTTGATGAGAACTCATCCTTTAAAGTGAAAACGCCCAATGCAACCATGAGCGTGCGGGGCACGTCATTTTCCGTTGAGTACAACAAGGAAACCGGCGAAACAACGGTAGAGGTGTTCGGGGGCAAGGTATGGACTTCGTATAACGGCAAGGAGAAAATACTTGAAAAAGGCGATGTTGTGCACATCACATCCGAAAATTCCGTGCAGGGTCTTCCCGTTGAAGAGCCGAAGCCCTCTGGTTCTTCGGAAGGCATTGACTTTATGATATCACGGTATTTCCAGAATGTGCCCGATTATGTAACAGCGGAAGCAGCTAAGCTGGAGTTCTATTATTGCAGCGATAACAGCCAGCCTGCCGCTGTAGCAAATCTTGCTGAGCCTTCAAATGCAACCTCACAGCTTCTTCAAAGCTTGCGTGATATCAACGAACAGTACATTGATACGGTCATTGATAAGATAAGTGAAGAGACAAACGCTCAGATCAGCAAAGAGTATTTGAATATGGCATCTCAAGGACGTATTCTTCCCACAGACATAACCGAGTGGTACGATGATCTCCCTAGTCATTCCGTTACAATAACCGATAACGGCAGCACCACTACAATGGATTTTTCAACCGTAACTCTCGACTGGTTATATGCGGATATGACCGAAGAATATGCAAAAGAAAATTACAGCTACCTGCCCATGAGCGATGTAAACGATGAGGGAAGAGTTTACGCCCTTGTCGGTATAAATCTCACCTTTCACGCTTCCGGCAGCAGTTCCGCAGAACAGCTTCTGACACCGCCGCCGCTGACAGCTTCTGATGACAGCTCCTCTATTCAGGAACCGCAATTATTGACCCCCACCCAGAATGTATTCTCAACTCTTTTCCAATACAAATTTTCCGATTCGGGGGAATATGCATCTTCAGATGTTGAGTGTTCTATTTCAATGCTGATGGACGCATATCCTGAGCAGAACATGGCAGGCGTGTATTTCACGGACAATCCCGACTACGGGGAAAACTGGCAGCATACACCGCTTGACAGTGCTATAAAAGATATATATACAGATTACTTTACACCTCACCGTGCTGAGATAGAAGAGTATTTAGAGGAAAATGTTGACTTTTGCCTTGATGATGGTGCGCCCAGCGCTAAGGATGTTACCGACTGGTTCCCCGATACTATGACCATTCCCGGAGAAACTAAGGATTATACTTATGATATAGCAAAAGTAAATATGCGCATTTTATTGGGAGGCGCAAATGAAGCCAACAGAGAGTTGGCTGAGAAGGCTCCCTCGGGCTGTTATAGGAATGATGATGGAGAATATATCTATGTTGCAGGAGTTATATTTGATTTCCAGACAAAAATAGAAACAACCAACTGATAAAAAAATATCATTCCCGGTACGGACGGGGCAATATCCGACGTCGTTTTTGCGGTGTCGGATATTTTTATGTCGTTTCGACCCTGTTAAACGTCGTTTCGACCCAAGTCTATTGACAAAT
>JBJERD010000161.1:0-19510 GCA_051882095.1 Oscillospiraceae bacterium | reverse complement strand
GGAGTATTCACTTCTTGCCGCATTGTATTCTTCGCTTATCTTTAATTGCAGCTTGTTGTAGTTTCCCGTGTCAAACAACTTTCTGAAAATAGCCGATTTATCATCTGTTGACGAAAACAAAAGCCGCTGAAAATCTCCCTGCGCAAGCATTACGATCTGACGGAACTGCTCACGGTCTATGCCAAGAAGCTCTTTTACCTTGTTCAGAACGGCGTTGTTTCCCGTTATGACCTTTCCGTCGCAGTCGGTAAAAACGCAGTCGGATTTCTGAACGGCAGTTCCTCCTCCACGCTTTGCAGGTCTTTCATATTCGGGATTGCGCAGTATTTTGTAACGCTTTTGCTTGTATTCAAATTCAAACTCAACATAAGTATCGCACGGCTTTTCTTCCATAGCAGCCTGCATATTTCTCACCGTTCTGGCGTCCCTGCCCGTACCGCTGGGTTCGCCGAAAAGAGCATATGAGATACCGTCGAAAACGGTGGTCTTTCCTGCTCCCGTGTTGCCTGTTATAAGGAAAAGTCCGCTCTTTCCAAGCGTTTCAAAGTCTATTGTCTCTTTGCCCATGTACGGTCCGAATGCGGACATTGTAAGCTTAAGCGGTCTCATTTATACGTTAATGCTCCCACAGAGCATATCTCCTTTCATTTTTCTTCCCAGACCTCTTCGATAAGTCTGCCGATGTATTCTTTCTGAACATCGCTCATTTCAGCGTTGTTCTGTATTCTGTAAAGCTCGCCCAGCATTTCGGCAGGAGAGCTTATCTCCGCCGACTGAGATATCTCTGCGGCGGCTATCTCTTTGGTTCTTGTATTGTCGTAATCAAGCCGCATAATGTTTGGATAGATAGTTCTCAGCTTGCCAAGTGCGTCGTAAACAAAATCCTCGTCGGTCAGCGTGATATGAAGAAAATCCTCCGTATCGGTATTTTCGTAATTGGCTTTCAGCGTAAGATCATCATAGCTTCCCTTTATCTCACGCATATCGTGCAGAGGCTTTAGCGGCAGAAGCTTTACTTCCGTTTCGCCCTTTCCTCGAATCTCTATCATAGTCACCGACTTTTCATGCGCCGCCTCCGAGAAGGAATATTTCAGCGGCGAGCCGCAGTAGCGTATCCTATCGCCTATATTCTGCGGCGTATGAATGTGACCCAGAGCGACGTAATCAAAATCTGCAAAAACTGAGCCGTCAACATTGTCCAGTCCGCCAACTGAAATCTCCTCCGACTCGCACCTTGAAGCTCCCGTCACAAACAGGTGTGCGGCAAGAATGTTTATATTATCTGTGTCAATATCCATGCTGTCAACTGCCGCTCTCACGGCGTCGGTATAGCTTTCTGTATTACGGTCGGGAAACAGAGCCGCAGCCACCGCTGGCTTTATAAACGGCAGAAGATATACGTTTGCCGTTACTCCATCGCCATCAAGCTGTATGCCCTCGGTCTTTCCGTCAAAAACGGGAGATATGTATATTCCGCTTTCGCTCATAAGCCGACAGCCGAAGCTTACACGCTCTGCCGAGTCGTGATTGCCGCTTATTATAAATGTCTTTATTTTTCTCTCCGACAAAGCGGTGAGAAATCCGTCAAGCAGAGAAACAGCCTCCGCTGAGGGAACAGGCTTGTCGTAAACGTCGCCTGCTATTATAACGGCGTGAGGCTTGTATTGCTCCGCCAGCGACAGTATTTCATCAAGCACGAATCTCTGATCTTCTATCATTGAAAACTCATGCACTCTTTTTCCTATATGCAAATCTGACAAATGAAAAATTCTAAGCGGCATCTGCTCATTTCCTTTCTTGCTTTTTTCATTTTAATTATACACCGAACAGGAATTTCTGTCAAACAAAAAATCCTGCCGAAGAAAAACTCCGGCAGGTCTTTTTTTATGATGCGCTGTCAAACTGCGAATTGTAAAGCTCGGCGTAAAAACCATTCTGTGCGATAAGCTGCTGGTGGTTTCCCTGCTCTATAATGTCTCCGTCCTTCATTACAAGAATAAGGTCGGCGTCACGGATAGTCGAAAGTCTGTGAGCGATTATAAAGCTTGTTCTTCCCTTCATCAGATTGTCCATAGCCTTCTGTATCCTTACCTCTGTACGGGTGTCTACCGACGAAGTAGCCTCGTCAAGAATAAGTATCTTGTTGTCGGCAAGAATAGCTCGGGCAATGGTAAGCAGCTGCTTCTGTCCCTGCGAAACGTTTGAAGCCTCCTCGTTAAGCTCCATGTTATAGCCGCCGGGAAGAGTTTCTATAAAGTGGTGAATGTGAGCAGCCTTTGCTGCGGCGATGACCTCTTCGTCCGTTGCGTCAAGTCTTCCGTATCTGATGTTCTCCATTATGGTACCCTTGAACAGCCATGTATCCTGTAGCACCATTCCGAAAGCTTCTCTAAGCTCGCTGCGGTCGAAGTCCTTTATATCGTAGCCGTCTATCTTTATTCTGCCGCTGTTGATGTCGTAAAACCTCATCAGCAGCTTGACCATAGTTGTCTTTCCTGCTCCCGTCGGACCGACGATAGCTATTTTCTGTCCCTGCTTTACCTTTGCGGAAAAGTCATGAATTATTATCTTTTCGGGATTGTAGCCGAATTCGACGTTTTCAAATTCAACGTCGCCCTTGACCTGACCGATAGTTATAGGCGCATGGTTTTCAGCCTTCTGGTTTTCCTCAGGCTCGTCAAGAAATTCAAATATTCTTTCAGCGGCGGCAGCAGTGGTCTGTAGCATACTTGATACCTGCGCCATCTGCTGGATAGGCTGGGTAAACTGCCTTACATACTGTATAAACGCCTGAATATCGCCCACGTTTATCTTGCCCTGCATTGCAAGATAAGCGCCGTACACCGCAACTGCAACGTAGCCAAGATTGCCTACAAACTGCATTATCGGCATCATTATTCCCGACATGAACTGAGATTTCCATGCCGAATTGTAAAGCACATGATTTGCCTTGTCAAAATCCTGCTCGGCTATCTGCTCACGGTTGAAAGCCTTTATGACCGTGTGTCCGCCGTAGACCTCCTCTACCTGACCGTTTACATGACCGAGATATTCCTGCTGCTGGTGGAAAAATCTCTGGGATTTCTTTACTACTATTCCCACAAGCGCTCCCGAAACAGGAAGTATAACAAGAGCTATCAACGTCATTGCAGGGCTTATGGAAAGCATCATCACAAGTATTCCGATAACAAGAGTTACGGACGTTATCAGCTGCGTTATGGACTGATTAAGGCTCTGCGAAAGAGTGTCAACATCGTTTGTTACTCTAGAAAGAACCTCGCCGTGAGTTTTTGTGTCGAAATAATTCATGGGCAGACGGTTCATCTTTTCGCTTATCTCTTTTCGCATTTTGTATGATACCTTCTGCGATATTCCCGTCATTATCCAGCCCTGAATAAACTGCAGCACCGCCGAAAGGCAGTATAATCCGAGAAGTATTAGCAGTATTTTTGCTATCTTATCAAAGTTAATAGTGCCTGTACCGCCGATTTTTGATACAAGTCCGTTGAAAAGCTCGTTGGTTGCCTTGCCAAGTATTTTGGGACCTACGATATTAAAAACCGTTCCGCCGATAGCAAACACGATAACGGCGATGACACCTATCTTGAATTCCGACATATATTTTATCAGCTTTTTGGCAGAACCCTTGAAATCCTTAGCCTTTTCTCCTGCCATGGGTCCTCCGTGTCCCTTTTGACCGCCGTGACGTCTTGCCGGCTGTGCCATTTTACATCTCCTCCTTTGCTGCAAGCTCTGCTTCCGATATCTGCTGTTCGTATTCCTTTTCGGAAAGCTGCGACTTTACTATCTGTTTGTATACCTCGCAGCTTCTCAGCAGCTCGTAATGGGTTCCAATGCCTGCTATTCTGCCCTCGTCCAGAGCTATTATCTTGTCTGCGTTCATTATGGTCACAATTCGCTGTGCAACTATGATTATTGTCTTGTCCGAAACGTTCTTTGAAAGCGCCTTCCTGAGCTTCACATCTGTTTTGTAATCAAGTGCCGAGAACGAGTCGTCAAAGATGAGTATCTTCGGGGCTTTGGCGATAGCTCTTGCAATTGAAAGTCTCTGCTTCTGACCGCCCGAAACGTTTGAACCGCCTTGTGCGATGTGAGTTTTATATCTGTCCGGCTTTGAGTCGATAAACTCAGTTGCCTGAGCTATCTCAGCGGCAAGCTCAACCTGCTCGGCAGGAGCGTCGGCACAGCCGAAGCGCAGGTTGCTGTCTATATCTCCCGAAAACAGCACGCCCTTCTGTGGAACAAAGCCGATACTCTCACGCAGATTGTACTGGGTGTAATCTCTTACGTCCACTCCGTCTATTTTTATCTCACCCTCCGTTACGTCATAAAAACGTGGGATAAGATTGATAAGGGTAGACTTTCCGCTTCCCGTACTTCCGATGATAGCCGTGGTCTCGCCCGGCTTGGCGGTAAAATGGATATCATGCAGCACATCGGCGTCGGCGTTGGGATATCTGAAATTTACATGGTCAAATTCTACCAGACCGCTCTTCACCTCAAGCTTTTCATCTGCCTGAGCTTTATCATTGATAACAGGCTCGGTATTGAGTATCTCGTCAATTCTGTCGGCGGATACTGCGGCTCTCGGCAGCATTACCGAAACCATTGTTATCATCAGAAACGCCATTACTATCTGCATGGTATAGGTGAGAAATGCCGTCATGCTTCCCACCTGAAGATTACCCATGTCTATCTCCTTGGAAGCCACCCAGATAATCAGCACCGAAATTCCGTTCATTATGAACATCATCGCAGGCATCATAAATGTCATTACACGGTTGGTGAAAAGCATAGTCTTTGTGAGATCCTTATTTACTCCGTCAAAGCGGTCTTCCTCATATTTCTCTCTTGAAAAGGCTCTAATGACGGGCAGACCTGTAAGTATCTCTCTCATTACCAGATTAAGATTATCCACCTTTTTCTGCATGACCTTGAATTTCGGCATGGCTATAGACATAAGCAGCAGCACAACCAAAAGTATCACCCCAACGGCAAGACCGATTATCCATGTCATGCTCGTGTTGGTATTAAGCACCTTGATGATTCCGCCGATACCAACGATAGGCGCATATGCCACCATTCTTATAAGCATGACTGCCACCATCTGAATCTGCTGTATATCGTTGGTGGAGCGTGTGATAAGGCTTGCGGTGGAGAACTTATCCATTTCTGCGTTTGAAAAACGTATTACCTTTTTGAACACGCCGATACGCAGATCAAGACCTATTCCTGCGCCCACCTTTGCGGATATATAGCATACTGCTATGGATACAAGCATTATCACCAAAGCCATTGCAAGCATTTTTCCGCCTGTTGCGAAAAGATAATTCTTTTCAAGCCGATCAAGATCTACACCGAGAGCAGTATATTCATTTATAACAAACGCTTTTCCTGCCTGCTCGGTCATCATATCGGAATTATCCGCATATTTTTCCTCTGCCGATCTTCTCATCTCCATAGGGTCAACCTTTCCTGCGGAAATGAAAGTCATCATGTTCACAGGCTGATTCGGAGAAACGGTTATTCCCATAGACTCTGCGAGTTCGGCAGGAGTTGTGCCTTGCGCTGCTTGTCCTCCCGACAGCATAGCCACAAGATCGTCGTCGGACATCTGCATTACCCCCGAAAAGGTTAGAACACTCATTCCGAAAGCGTCGTCAAGGCTTTGCAGCTGCTCGTCGTCAGGCTCGCCTTTAAGCGAATAAACCTCCTCCCCGACAGCGATGTCGGTATACGGAAGCTTTGTGTTCTTTACTCCGTCAACGATCTCATAGCTGTCCTCCACAAGCTTTTTCTCGTCCTCGTTCATAAACAACATAAGTCCCTGCATAGTCTGAGGGCTTATTGCCTGCGGAGTTATGTTTTCAACACCCTTCTGCATTATTCCTGTGTCCACTATTTTTGAAGTATATGTGGGAAGAGACATGTCGCAGTAAGCCTGAACCACAAGCAGACATATTGCCGTGACCGCCCACAGCCAGTATTTTTTCAGATATTTCAGTATTTTTCCCATTTGCGTTTCTCCTTTCTACGCAATTATTCAACGGCTCGCTTTTTGTTCTCTCTGCACTCGCTGAGCTTTCTTGATAATATTCCAAGCATCTGTTCGTTAAGCTCGATAAGACGGCAAAAGTTTTCTTCACCCATTTCATCAAATATCTCAGACATGAACTTTATTGAGATATCATGATTTCGCTTGAAAAACTCCAGACCGTTATCGGTAAAGCTGACCTTTATCCCCCTGCGGTCGGAGCTGTCGATTATTCGCTCCACAAGTCCTCTGTTTTCGAGATTTCCGATAGTTTTGGATATCATAGCAGGCGAAACTCCAAGCTCTTTTGATATCAGATTCATTGGTACACCTACGCCTTTCAGAGCATTTTCACCTGCACTATCCTGAGTATGATCGTACATGACCGCCATGGTCACAAATTCGCTCTGATTGAATTTTCCGTCTGTCAGACATGAAAAATTCATTTGCCTGAACTTTCGGTGCAGATCCATAAATCGCTTTGCAGAAGAGTTATCCATTTTTCATCACCCTTTCTTATAGTTTTCACAAAAGTGACACATTATTCACTAGGTTTATATTTTACTTGGTTAACTTTTAACTATTATATCACCGGCACATATATATGTCAAGAGAAAACATTCACAAATAGTTTATGAAAATGTAAACGTTTTCACTATAAATCCTACAAACAGCGTGATAAAATGTGAATATCAAAATCAGTCAGAAATGAGGCGTGTAATAAATGAAAAACAAACTACCCGAATGGCTCAGAACCGCCGTGTTTTATGAGATTTATCCCCAGTCCTTTAACGACACAAACGGTGACGGCATCGGCGATCTTAACGGAATAACCGAAAAGCTGGACTATATTAAAGGTCTCGGCTTTAATGCCATATGGATAAATCCCTGCTTCGATTCTCCCTTTACCGACGCAGGCTACGACGTAAGAGATTATAAAAAGATAGCTCCCAGATACGGCACAAACGAAGATATGAAACACCTTATCGAGGAGATACACAAGAGAGATATGCACATTCTTCTTGACCTTGTCCCCGGTCACACTTCCGTTGAGCACAAGTGGTTCAAGGAGTCGATGAAAGCAGAGCGCAATGAATATTCCGACCGCTACATCTGGACGAATTCCATATGGGAAAGCACCGAGGGTATTCCCTGTATAAGCGGCATTTCAGACCGTGACGGTACGGCAGGCGTGAATTTCTTCTCTACCCAGCCTGCGCTTAATTACGGATACGCAAACCCCACCAAAGACTATATGCAGTCCCCCGACGATGAAGCTCCCATGGCAACAAGAGCTGCGATTAAGGACGTTATGTCATTCTGGCTTGACATGGGCTGCGACGGCTTCCGTGTTGATATGGCAGGTTCGCTTGTGAAAAACGATCCCGACGGCAGCGCAAACATAAAGCTCTGGCAGGATTTCAGACAGTTTTTGGACGAAAAATATCCCCACTGTGCAATGGTCTCCGAGTGGGGCGAACCGGAAAAGTCCATTGCAGGCGGTTTTCACATGGATTTCCTGCTTCACTTCGGACCTATGTGCTACACCTCGCTTTTCAGAAGCGAAAAACCGTTTTTCTCAAAATCGGGCGGCGACATTTCCGTTTTCCGCAGCGAATATCAGAAGTTCTATGATTCTGCGGCAGGCAACGGCTTGATATGCATACCCTCCTCAAATCATGATATGGACAGACTTGCAAGATACCGTGACACAGATGATTTAAAAGTATGCTTCACCTTCCTGCTTTCAATGTGCGGAGCGCCTTTCGTTTATTACGGCGACGAGATAGGAATGAACTATGTGGAAGGTCTGACCTCGGTGGAAGGCGGCTACGGACGCACAGGCTCACGCTCGCCCATGCAATGGGATAAGTCTCTCAATGCAGGCTTTTCTTCATCTGCCGAAACATATATCCCACTTGACCCGTCAGCGGACAGACCCGATGTGTTGTCCCAGTCGGAAGATGAAAGCTCTCTGCTGAACACAGTGAAGAAGCTGATTTCCGTAAGACAAAGCCACTCTGCATTACAGAACTTCGGCGGATTTGAATTTGTCTATGCCGAAAAGGACAGCTATCCACTTATCTACCGCAGATCTGACGACAGCGAAGAGATCTATGCCGTTATAAATCCTTTGGGCGAAAAGGCGGAATGTACTCTGGATAAAGCGCTAGACGGAGAAATACTCTTTAGTACAGGCGGCAGCATTATTACCGAGGGCACAAAGCTTACCGTTCCTGCGTGCAGCGCATTTCTGATAAAGACAAAATAAAAAATCGGCGGTACTGCGTTTCTTAGCGCAGCACCGCCTGTTTTTATGCTTTTTCCAAAGCCTTATCCCACTCAGCCTGTCTGAATCCCACAAGCACCGTGTCGTCAAGTACCAGTATGGGACGTTTTACCAGCATACCGTCAGAAGCCAGCAGTCTGAGCTGCTCCTCTTCGCTCATATCGGGCAGCTTTTCCTTTAAATTCATGGACTTATAAAGGGTTCCGCTGGTGTTGAAAAACCTTTTCAACGGCAGCCCGCTCTTAGCGTGCCACTCTTTAAGCTCCTCATACGACGGGTTTTCTTCCTTGATATGTCTGCTTGTGAAGTCCGGATTTTTGGACTCTAAATATTTTCTTGCCTTAATGCAGGTAGTGCATTTGGGATAATTCACATAAAGCATTTTTTACGCTCCTTTCATTTTTCACAGCGAGGTTTCCTCTTCATTATGTTCTTCCTGTTCATCTTCTTCAGGCTCTGTTTCAAGTTCCTCCTTGAGATCTTCAGCCGGATTAACGTGTACCATGCAATGCTTTACATCGGGGAAACGCTCTTCTATCATATCGTGTACGTTCTCAGCGATATTGTGAGCCTCGTAAAGCGTGATGTTTCCGTCGGCGGCTATTTCGATATCAACGTATATCTTCGAGCCGAAAAGTCTTGTTTTTATTTCGTCAAGGTGGAGAACTTCAGGCTGCGAGATTATCGCTTCTTCCATTTGTTCTACAACTTCCTTGTCGCAGGCACGGTCTACCAGCTTTTCAAGAGCTTCTTTCAGTATGTCGTAAGCCGCCTTGATGATGAAAACGCAGATAACAACGCTGGCGATAGGGTCAAGTATGGGGAAAGCAAGTCTTGCTCCTGCGATACCAATAAGGCTTCCGATTGACGAAAGACTGTCGGAGCGGTGATGCCATGCGTCTGCCATAAGTGCGTCTGACTTGATTTTCTTCGCCGCAGCTCTGGTATACCAATACATCCACTCCTTAACAGCGATCGAAACTATAGCTGCGATAAGAGGCAGTATTGTAGGAACAGCCAGATCCTCATAATGTCCGCCGAATATGCTTTTTAGTCCTGTAAAGCCTATTCCCAAGCCTGTGACAGCAAGAACCGAAGCAAGTATTATCGCCGCAACGCTTTCAAGCCGCTCATGACCGTAAGGATGCTCCTCGTCAGCCTGCTTGTTGGATATGTTAACGCCTATGATGACTACAATGGTAGAGAAAACGTCCGACGCCGAATGGATAGCATCGGAGACCATTGCTCCTGATTTTCCCACTATTCCGGCAACAAGCTTGCCTACGGAGAGAGCTGCGTTTACAATAATACTCAGCGCAGATACCCGCATAGCCACCGCTACCTGAGAATTGTTTTCTTTTGTGCTCATTTCTATGTCTCCTTCCGATTAGCAGTTGATAACTGTCCGTATACTAAGACAGGAAGTCAGAGCATTACACTCTGACTTCCTGTTCACTATATTATATTCTATTCTTTTCAATTTGTCAATACTAAAATGAAAATTATTCAGGATTTTTTATAGCTCAACCGGCTCAAAATCAATTCTTATCTGCGGCAGCTTTTCGATAGTCTGATAGCTGTTGTAAAGTCCGTCGGGCTCGGAAAGATCGTTCTCACCGCTTGCAGGAGGTGCAAACAGTCTGAGCGTGAGATCGCACTCGCCGTCCAGAGGCTTCTCAAAGAATGCGCTCATAAGGTCAATAGTCTTAGCCTCAGGCGACTTGTAGAACCACTTGCCGTTTATCTCCATCATGATATTTGAATCATCATCGAAAGTAACTTCGCAGAAGTGAGGATTTTTCTCAAAGTGCAGAGGTATCTCGATACCCTCTGCGTCCTCCGAACCGCCCCATCTTAGCTTAACGGGGAACGAGAGCTCCTCGCCCTTTGTCATTGCAGGCTTGAAGAAATCATCGTGGATTATCTCCTTGTAGGTCTGCATAACAGGCTGCTCTATTCCGCAGTCGGGATAGTTGGGGTCTTCAATTTCAAGTCCGAGACGACCTCTGTCTCTGAACTGATAGAAAGTAAAGGCTGAGAACCACTCCTCGGGGTCAGCTTTGAGCATATCGCAGAATTCCTTGACCATAACAGCCTGATCGTAAGCTCCTGTAACGTCGCCGTCAGCATTAAACTCGCTCATTACCATAGGCTTTGAAACTCCGCCGTTTATGTACTTGAATCTTTCATATGACATCTTTGTAAGCTTGTAGGTGTTCTCAACGGTATCTCTCTTAAAGGTCTTGGTTTCAGCGTCCTTGAGAGCAACGTCGAAAGGCCAGCCCCAATGAAGAGCCATGTACTTGTCCACCGACCAGATATCGGTCTCCTTAACAGCCTGAGAAAATTCCTTTTCCATGATGATCTCGGTCTCGTTGGGGTCTTCGATACCGCCGATACAAAGGATAGTAGACACGTTGGGAGCGTACTCCTTGAGTATCTTGTTGAAGCGGCAGTAGAAATCTGCAACGCCCTGATATGTTGTTCTCTTTGTAAACGAGAACCAGTTTCCCGTAGCCTCGTGATTGATTCTCAGAAGCAATCTTCCGAAAGGTCTCAGGTCGTTTGCGATAGCGATAAGGTGCTCGTCGGAAACGTTAGGGTCAACAGTCAGCGTAAGAGTAACGTCCTGACCGTGGCGGCGGACATCTCTCATGCAGGTAAAAGGCTCGTCGTCGGTAGTTCCGTTAAGACCGCCCTTGTATGTAAAATAATCGTCGTAAGGATAGTCCCACTGGAATGAGATATCTGCGTCCTTCATGACCTCAGATATTCTTCCCGGCCACTCCTTGTCAAGGGGATAATAGCAGTACATCAAAGAAATGCTTCTGTGGGGTCTGCCAAGCTTATGGAGAATATAGTCCTGATTAACATACTCTCCTCTCTCCGAACCGTCGCCCAGGTCAACGGCGCACTTTGCTTTTCCCATGTGAACGGAATACGCTTTAATTTCGCTCATGTTTTAGTCCTCCTGATAATTATAAATTGTAGAATTGATTTTATCAAAAATATCCGCCAGACGGACAAATACCTCGTTGCTTTCATCGGTCTCAGGCGGCAGCTGCGAATAAATGCAAAGCACAAAAGGCGAATCTGCATAGACTATTGCGCAGTCGTTATAATAACACTCGTTGAACTCCGATCCGTATTTATGAGACACCTTATATTTCTCCGAAAGCTTTTTGCTTATCTGCTCGTTAAGCGCTGTATCTGCCATAAGATCGGTAAGCCACTTACCAAGCTCGTTTTCCTCGCCAAACTCATAAATATCCTTATATGATTTCAGCATATCTGCGGTGGTGGCATATGTAAATATCCAGTCGGCGCCGACGTAATAATTTGCGCCTATCTGATACTGCAAGTTATTGAAAACCTGCCAGCCGTAATGCTGCTCCAGCAGATAATAGGCTGTGTTGTCCGAGATCTGAATGGCGTACTCGATAAGCTCCTTGGCGGTGAACTTTTTGCCCATTTCCATTGAAGCCAGATAATCCTCGCCAACGATATCGGCTATCCAGTTTTTATCCTTGATTATCACTTCATCAAGATCTATCCCGTCCGCCAGAATACTTTTTACATATGGCGCTTTGATAGTGCTGCAGGTCAGAAACTCCTTCATTGAATTATAATTGACCTGCGCTCCGCTTTCAAGATTCTCAAATGAAAATGCAATTGAATACCCGTAGCTGCCGCATATCTCGTCAAGCTCTTGGATACATTTTTCAAGCTCTTCATTTGATGTGACCATATCAAATCCCGAAAGTGCAACGCTGTGACCGCTGAGAAGCTCATATGATATGGGCTCGGGGTCTACAGGCACCTGAGAGGACTCGTCCTCTTCGCCGGACTCATTCTCTTCTTTATCCGCCCGTGCCTCTTCTCCGCTGCTTTCATCATCATCAGCGTCAGCCGCAACAGCAGAATCTGAACGGCTCTCACTTTCCGAAGCCGAAGAAACGTCGGAGGTTTTTTTCTTTAACTCTCCGGTTGAATTTTCGTTATCGCCGCAGCCTGTCATCAGGCAAGCTCCGACTGCTGCAAAAAGCAATGCCAAATACCTTAATTTCATTGCCACTCCTGCTCCCACGGCAGAGAGCCCACCCTCCTTTTACGGTTTTATCGGACATATGTCGTATTTTACATTTTAATAATACCACAATAAAGCCGCAAAGTCAAGTACTGCGCTTACCCTTCGACGCATGGCGGTTGGTGTTGTATGCAGTTTAAAATAATTATATCTTTATCGTTTATATTCAAATTATAAGACATTATTCGTTTTTTGTCAATACTAATATTTTAATAGTATAAACTTATGAAATAAAAAAGCACAGACGCTTTTGGTCTGTGCTTCTATCCGTTGTTTTATTGATCCAGAGCGGCAGCCGTTTCGGGGAATATTTGCAGACTGCGTTTTAAGATCCCGTTCATGTGAGCTATCGCAACTCCGTAATTTGTTATAGGAACTCCTGCGTCCTGAGCGCACTTTATGCGGTATTTCATTTCACGCTCGTTGAGCATACAGCCTCCGCAATGTATTATAAGACTGTATTTTGAAAGGTCGGCTGGGAACTCCGTTCCGCTTGTAAATTCAAATGAGATATCCTTGCCCGTGTGCTTTTTCACCCATGCAGGCATTTTCACCGTGCCGATATCCTCGCATTGGCGGTGATGAGTGCAGCCCTCTGAAATAAGCACCACAGCTCCGTCCTCCAGCTTGTCAAGCATTGCCGCTCCCTTTACCTGCTCGGCAAGGCTGCCCTTATGACGTGAAAAAAGTATCGAAAAAGAAGTCAGGCAGATATCATCAGGAGTATCCTTTGAAACTCTTGCAAACGCCTGCGAATCGGTAACAACGTATCTTGGCTTTTTGCCTATGTCACGAAGCGTTGCGGCAAGCTCATGCTCACGGCACACCACCGATGTACAGCCACATTCCAGAAGCTCTCTTATGACCTGCTGCTGAGGAAGAATAAGCCTTCCCTTTGGTGCAGAGGAATCAATGGGCACTACAAGCACAACAAAATCTCCTGCCGAGACCTTGTCGGCAATAATGGGGAACTCCTGCGTCTGCTGAGGTACAAGCGCAGCAATGCGCTCTTTCAGCTCATAGATGTTCTCCTTGGTTTTTGCGCTGACTGCTATCTCATCATCGGAAAGCTTGTCCACGGTCCCTGTATCGCACTTGTTGTACACGATGATGTACGGAATGTTCTTTGCTTTGATTTTTTCAAGTATAGCGTCGTCTGCGGCTGTTCTGCCCTCCTGCGCATTTACTACAAGTACGGCGATATCCGTTTTGTTAAGAACCTGATAGCTTTTCATGACACGAAGCTTTCCCAGCTCTCCCTGGTCGTCAAGTCCCGGAGTGTCTATCATCACTACCGGTCCCAGAGGAAGAAGCTCCATTGCTTTTGAAACGGGGTCTGTGGTGGTTCCTGCCACGTCTGAAACAATTGCAAGCTCTTGCCCTGTTATTGCGTTGATAATGCTGGATTTACCGGCGTTTCGTCTGCCGAAAATGCCGATGTGTACTCTGTCTGCCGAAGGTGTTGTGTTAAGACTCATAGTATGTTCCTCCCTGTCTCGGTCTGCTCAGACTAAAATCTGAAATCCCTCTTTCCAAGATGAATGTTTTCAATGTATTCTTTTGCAAGACGCTTTGCCTTTTCGTTGGGTATCTTCTCCAGCTCCTTGGCGATAAGCTTTTCGCCCACAGCCTTTGTTTCGGGAGAAGCATAGTCCTCCAGATATTCCTTCAAAGTCATCAGAGCGTTGGGGTGACAGCAGTTCTGTATCTGACCCGTTTTGCAAAGGCTCATAAAGCGGTCGCCCGTTCTGCCCTCACGGTAGCAGGCGGTGCAGAAGGACGGGATATAACCCAGATCCATAAGCCACTTTACTACCTCGTCAAGAGAACGCTGATCCGATACGTCAAACTGCTCGGTATCGTGAGGTCTTTCCTCGGGAGTATATCCTGCATAGCCACCCACCGATGTTCTTGAACCGCCCGATATCTGAGAAACACCCAGTCCCAGAACCTTGTTGCGGCAGCTTTCGTTTTCTCTTGTGGAGATTATCATGCCTGTGTAGGGAACGGCGATCCTTATGCAGGCGATTATCTTTGCAAAGGTGTCGTCGTCGATTCCGTTGTCAAAAACGTTGGGGTCGATATCTGCGGCTCTCTTTACTCTTGGAACACTTATGGTGTGAGGACCTACGCCGTGAACAGCTTCAAGATGCTCGGCGTGCATAAGCAGTCCTGCAAACTCATATTTGTAAAGCTCCAGACCGAAAAGCACTCCCAGACCTACGTCGTCGATACCGCCGTCCATAGCTCTGTCCATAGCCTCAGTGTGATAAGCGTAATTGTGCTTTGGTCCTGCCGGATGAAGCTTTTCATAGCTCTCCTTGTGATAGGTCTCCTGAAAAAGTATGTATGTGCCTATTCCCGCTTCTTTGAGCTTTCTGTAGTTGTCCACCGTAGTGGCTGCGATATTTACGTTTACACGTCTGATAGCGCCGTTTTTATGCTTGATAGAATAAATGGTCTTGATACATTCGAGAATGTACTCTATAGGGTTGTTCACAGGATCTTCGCCCGATTCGATCGCAAGACGCTTGTGTCCCATATCCTGCAAAGCGATAACTTCCTGTGCGACCTCTTCCTGAGTAAGCTTCTTTCGTGGAATATCGTGATTCTGATAATGATAAGGACAGTATACGCACTTGTTAACACAGTAATTAGAAAGATAAAGCGGAGCGAACATAACTATTCTGTTGCCGTAAAAAGCCTGCTTTATCTCCTTTGCAAGAGCATACATCTTTTCGGTCATTTCGGGAATATCGCAGGCAAGCAGCACACTTGCCTCACGGTGAGTAAGTCCCGAACATTCCGTACCTCTGCCCGTCATGCGAGGCTTAGCCTTGTTAAGTATCGACTCGATAAGCTCACGGTTATGCTTGTTTTTTTCTGCATACTCCAGAGTTTCAAGTATCTCCTCATGATCAATAAATTCCTCTGCCTTCAAAGATTTCGGATCGTACATAAAAATTCCTCTTTCCAAATAAAAATGTCATATAAAAAATAATTGTGCATTGTGCATTATGCATTATGCATTGACACAGCGTCTCCCCTTGAGACCACCAGCCTGTAGCCGGTGCTTGCGATACGCTTTTCCATGCAGGCTCTGCACTGAGCCGATTCGTCGCCTGTGCATATCTTGTTGTCGTAAAGAAGATATTTCTTCCGCACACTCACAGGCGAAAGATTCGGCATAACAACGTTAGCTCCCGCAAGTATGCCCTTTTCTCTGCCCATAGGGTCAATAGTTCCCAGCGCAGTAGTCGCCGGAAGAAGAACGCTCGGGAGCGTAAGCCTTATAAGCCCCAGCATGAACAGCGTAAGCTCGGCGGTTCCGCCCTGTTCGTCCCGAAAAGGCGTGTCATGGTGGGGCACAAAGGGACCAATACCTACCATGTGGGGTTCAAGCTCCTTTATGAACATCATGTCCCGTGCAAGATTTTGCGCTGTCTGATAAGGCGAGCCGACCATAAATCCCGTGCCCACCTGATAGCCTATCTCTTTCAGCTGCCGCAGACATCTCTGCCTGTTTTCGGCGGAAAGCTCCTTGGGGTGAAGCCTTGCATAGTGGGAAAAATCAGCCGTTTCATGGCGCAGCAGATATCTGTCCGCTCCTGCGTCAAAATATTCCTGATAGCTTTCCCTGCTCTTTTCTCCTATGGATAGAGTTACGGCGCAGTCGGGAAAATCCTTCTTAATGTGCGACACCACGGAGCATATTTTCTCATCGGTGTAATAACCGTCCTCGCCGCCCTGAAGCACAAAGGTCCTGAAGCCCAGCTGATAGCCCTCTTTACAACAGTCCAATATTTCGGACTCGTTTAAACGGTATCTGTCGGCATTTGAGTTGCTGCGGCGTATTCCGCAGTAAAGGCAGTCGTTTTTGCAGTAGTTTGTAAACTCGATAAGTCCACGCATATAAACGTCCTTGCCGTAATACTTTTCTCTGACTTCTCTCGCCAGAGAAAACAGATACTCCGCCGACTTTTCATCTCTGTTTTCTATAAGATAAGCATATTCCTCCTGCGTAAGTCCACAGTCGGAATAAAGCTTGTCTATAAGCTCGATATTTCTGTTTATAGCCGTTCCTCCTTTTGCTTTGAATAGATAGTCTTGGAGGAAACGCCCTTTATCTGTCCCAGCTTGCCCGAAACTGCGCTGATAACGTCTGAGGGTGCGTCAAGCACCACGCTTATAACGCTGAGCTCCTGCCCTGCGTGAGGAAGTCCCATTCTGCCGATGATGTATTCTCCGTATTCATGAAGTATCTCATTGATACGTCCGGCAGCGGAGGTGTCCTCCACCATTATTCCGATAAGAGCTATCCTGCTCATCTGTCTGACCATTCCTTTCAATTCCCCGACCGCTGCGATATGCTCATATGAAATTCAATAAAACAAAAAATCCCTGCCTGAGAAAAAGGCAAGGATAAACAAGCGCAGTCCGCCTGTGCGGATACGCAAAATATCATATTTTCAGCCTTTTCCGTCAGAACATATCTTCCGGTAAGAATATTTCATACAGCGGCTTGCCGTCAGAATACTCTTTCAGCTCGCCTATTTATATTATATACCATTTTTATCTGCTTGTCAAGAAAAAATACCGTTCTGCGAAACACCGTTTCCGCCGTAAACTCTTCTCCAGTCGGCATAGTTTTTGTCGATGTATTTTTTCATGCTCTGGTAATACTCCTCGTCAAAAGGAACAAACAGATAAGCCTCGTCCTGAAATTCGTCGGAATTATATTTTTCCTCTCCGAAATAATTCAGCGCATTATCGTCAACATCGCAGGGATAACGGTGGGAGTCGTCGTCGCCGTAGTAGTACTCCGCAAAATCTCTGCCCTCGCTGTTGAAAAGATTTCTTGAAAGCGTTCCGTTCAGATAATCACGGAGCGTTACACGCAGGTCTTTTCTGCCGTCATGAGCCTTCACAGACTTTATTTCATCCTCAAATTCAAGCTTGAAATCCTCGCTCATAAGGTCTTTTTCTATGCACCAGCGCAGATATATGGCAAGATGATTGTAAGCCGTAAGCTCGTCAACGGGCAGCTTTTTCTCACGCAGACTTTTAAGATGCCACAGAGCCTTATCCATGATAAGCTCCCACCTTATATAGCCGTTGCAGAAATTAGGTCTGAACACGTCCACCACATGGCTTATGCCCTCCATTCTGTCCATAAGAGAGCCTGCGTCGTGGTCAAGCTTATACTCCATTTCTTCCTTATAGAGCGGTATAAGCTGATAAAACAGCACCTCTCCGCCGTCGGGCAGAATACAAAAGCTGCCGTCACTGCCGCATATCTGAGGGTCAACAAGCATCAGTCCGCAAAAGCCTGTGTTCTCGGCAAACGGCGCATATTCGGGATTTGCAATGGTATGTCCCCAGCCCAGCCATGTGTCCTCCTCAATGGGAAGCCTTGCTAGTATCTTCATCCAGCGTATGACCCAATAGTATTTTTCACGATTTGAAGTTATATCCCAATCGGCAGGAACGGTTATGATAAGCTCCGCACGATCCATATGCTTTTCTTTAAGCTCTTCGGGAACATTCATTTTGTGAGCGCCCATTCCCATTGTAACAAGGGTATAATACTTCTTTTCAGGCGTGGGGTCTATTATGCAGATATCCACATGGATATCGGGTGAAAATATCTCATGAAAAACATTGTCGAAATTTCCGAAATACTTTTCAATATGCTTTTCCAGAACCTCTGTCTCCTCATCGGAATAAAGCTCCGGAAAAAACTCATTTTTCTCATTATCTATCAAAGCGCTTCTCCTCCCGTTTTTTTATATAGACTTATTTCCGCAGTCTGTCTTTAAGCCCTTCCATGATGATATCCTTTGCCCGCACCGCAAGAGCTTTGTCGGCAGGCGGCGTGTCTTCCAAAGGATATGCTATTCCCAGCTGCTCATATTTCGCCTTTCCCATAGTATGATAAGGCAGCACGTCAAGAGCTTTGAGAGTTTTCAGACCGCCGAGAAAATATCCCAGATCGTGGAGATATTTTTCGTTATCCGTTATTCCCGGAACCACCACATGACGCACCCACAACTGCGTTTTAGTTTCACAAAGAAACTCGGCAAACGCCAGTATGTTTTCGTTTGAATGACCCGTCAGCTTTTTATGCTCCGCAGGGTCGATATGCTTGATATCCAGCATAACAAGGTCGGTATTCTTCAAAAGCTTTCTGAATTTATCCACCTTTTCGGCATTATCGGGCTCAAAGGTTATTCCCGAAGTGTCAAGGCAGGTGTGTATGCCTTTCCCTTTTGCCTTTTCAAAAAGCTCGGTGACAAAATCCATCTGCAAAAGCGGTTCTCCGCCGGTACAGGTGATACCGCCGTTATGCATAAACTCCTTGTATGAATCGTATTCCGCCAGCAGACTGTCCGCAGTTCGTTTTTCTCCCCTGCCGATATCCCATGTATCAGGATTGTGGCAGTATTTGCATCTCATCGGGCAGCCCTGCATAAATATCACAAACCTTATCCCCGGACCGTCAACAGTTCCGAAGCTTTCGGTTGAATGAATATATCCCTCCATATCACCGCCCCTTTCATGAAAACAAACAGCGAACGGCTCATGACCGTCCGCTGTCACAGTTAAAAGAATATGTTTTTCACAATTATAAAAATTATTATCCCCCAGAAGATGACTATCGGCAGTGCATAATACCATTTTTTCGGCTTGCCGCCCTGCCACATATTTTGTGACTGCTCTAAGCACTCGCCGAAAATATCTTCGGGGATAAAATGTACTGCAAGTCCGCACAGTGCAGGCAGTATCAGCAGATCGTCAAGATACCCGAGCACAGGTATGAAATCGGGTATCAGATCTACCGGTGAAAGCGCATAGCAAACCGCAAGAAATGCGAATATCTTAGCCGTCCACGGGGTATCCCTGCGTTTTAGCGCAAGAAACACCGCAGGGACTTGCTTTTTCAGTTTATCCGCACGCTGCCGCAGCTTCATCAGATGCTTTCGTGGAAGGTTCTCGAAATAACGTCGTCCTGCTGCTCTTTTGTAAGCTTTACAAAGTTTACGGCATAGCCCGAAACTCTTACTGTAAGCTGTGGGTA
>JBJERD010000160.1:0-2851 GCA_051882095.1 Oscillospiraceae bacterium | reverse complement strand
ATCTCTTTCATTTTCCTTTACCGCACCCTTGACCCATACATAATAGCCTTCTCTGAGACCTTCAATGCTGTCCTTGCAGGTATCGGGGCTGTAAACAGTCTGGATTACGTTGAATGCAGTTCTAACTACGATAAATGAGATATTGCCCATTTTTCTTATCTTGTGAACACAGGCTTCAAATTCTATCTCTTTGCCGACGCTGTTCTGAGCATCTTCAAAAGAAAATTCCTTTTTCAGCTTGTCTGTGCCAATCATCAACATCTTTCCGTCGCCATTCGGAACATACTTATCTGAATTCTCATACTTTGTAAGCTTGGAAGTATCGATCACATTAGTTTCGGAAGTCTGATCTTCTTTCTTCACTACAGTTGCAGCTGCGCTTTTAAGCTTAGCTTCAAGAGTTTCCTTGATGACCTTTGGAGTAGCAACACCCTTCAAAGCCTTTGTGCACTGACCCATAAGGAATCCGAACACCTTAGTTTCGCCGTTCTTATACTGCTCCACCTGAGCCGAATTTGCAGAAAGGATGTCATTGATAACAGCTTCAACCTTTTGGGTGTCAACAGTAATGATATAACCGTTCTTCTGAGCGATACTCTCGGGAGATCCGCCCTTTTCTACCATTTCTCTGAAAACTGCCTTTGCATCGTTCTTGGAGATCTTTTCGGTATCAGCCATCTGAACAAGATGTGCAAAATCCTGCGGAGTAAAGCTGATATTTTTAGGATCTATCTCTCCAAGATTTACACGGCGCATAAATTCGGTAAGAATAAATGCCGAAATGCTCTTCGGGCTGTTGTATTCGGCAACAGCGTCGTTAAAGAAATCAGAAATGATCTTTGACTGGATGAGTATCTTTGCATCAACCTCAGAAAGACCGTATTCCTCTACATATCTTCTGATACGTCTGTTGGGCAGCTCGGGGAGCTTTGCCTTGATCTCGTCAAGCTGCTCGTCTGTAAAGTTGACCTGAAGAATATCAGGCTCGGGGAAATAACGATAGTCGTGAGCGTTTTCCTTTGAACGCATGGACTTTGTGGTATCTCGGTTAGCGTCGTAACGTCTTGTTTCCTGAACGACTCTTTTTCCGGCGTCAAGGAGAAGCGCCTGACGTCTTTCCTCATACTTGATAGCTCTTCCCACAGACTTGATAGAGTTGATGTTCTTGATCTCTGCACGGGTACCGAATTCCTTGTCGCCCGGCTTCATAAGTGAAATATTTACGTCGCATCTCAGTGAACCCTGCTCCATTTTACAGTCGCAAACTCCCGCATACTGGAGAAGAAGCGATATCTGCTCAACAAAAGCCATTGCTTCCTCAGCGGAGGAAATGTCAGGCTCGGTAACTATCTCGATAAGCGGGATTCCGCATCTGTTATAGTCGGCGAGTGAAACACCGTTGAAATCATCATGGATAAGCTTACCTGCGTCCTCTTCAAGGTGGATACGGTTTATTCTGATGTTTTTCTTGTTTCCGTTTACCTCGATAGGCACAAGACCGTCGATACAAAGCGGTCTTTCAAGCTGTGATATCTGATAAGCCTTGGGCAGGTCGGGATAGAAATAGTTCTTTCTGTCAAACACAGAAAATTTATTGATGTTGCAGTTGAGAGCAAATCCTGCCTTTACCGCATATTCAACAGCAGTCTGATTTATTACCGGAAGAGTTCCGGGCATACCTGTACATACAGGGCAGCATCTTGTATTCTGATCGCCGCCGAATTCTGCGGAGCAGGTACAGAAAACCTTAGATTTTGTCAGAAGCTCGGCGTGGATCTCAAGACCGATGACAGTAATATATTTATTCTCCATTTGTCTTTACCTCCTTAAAGCTTGGGCATAACAGGCGTAAAGCTCTGCTCGAAAGCGTCTGATACCTGAAGAACTGTAGCCTCGTCAAACTTTCTGCCGATGACGGACATACCGATAGGCATGCCGTTTTTATCATAACCGCAGGGAGTTGATACCGCAGGCAGACCTGCGATGTTAACTGTTACGGTACAAATGTCAGCCTGATACATCTGAACAGGATCTGATGTTTTCTCAGGAGTATAAGCAACTGTCGGAGTTGTTGGAGTAAGAATAACGTCGCATTTTTCAAAAATAGCGTTATATTCCTCTCTGATAAGCTGACGAAGAGCAAGCGCCTTTCTGTAATAAGCATCATAATATCCGCTGGAAAGTGCATAGTTTCCGAGAAGAATTCTTCTCTTTACCTCGTCGCCGAAGCCTTCGGAACGTGATTTTGTTACAAGCTCTTCATAGCTGTCTGCCTTTACAGTTCTGTGACCGTATTTGATTCCGTCATATCTTGAAAGATTTGAAGCAGCCTCAGCACAGGCAAGCAGATAATAAGCAGGAACTGCATATTTCAGCGACGGCATTTTACAGTCAACTATCTCTGCACCCATAGCCTTATAATCTTCGGCAGCTTTAAGTACGGAAGCCTTTATCTCGTCGTCGATACCCTCTGCGAAAAACTCCTGTGGCAAAGCAATTTTCATGCCCTTGACAGACTGACCGATCTTTGCAGTAAAATCGGGTACATCAATTTTTGCACTTGTCCCGTCATGAGGGTCATAGCCGCAGATAGCGTTCAATATCAAAGCACAGTCATGGCTGTCCTTAGCGATAGGACCTATCTGGTCGAGAGAGGAAGCGAAAGCTACCAGTCCGTAACGTGAAACACGGCTGTAGGTTGGCTTGATTCCCGTTACTCCGCAGAAAGCCGAGGGCTGTCTGATTGATCCGCCCGTATCTGAACCGAGTGCGGCGGGACACATCTGAGCAGCAACCGCAGCGGCAGAACCACCAGATGAACCGCCGGGAACACAATTTGTATTATAGGGGT
>JBJERD010000159.1:0-2879 GCA_051882095.1 Oscillospiraceae bacterium | reverse complement strand
GTCATACGGTGCTGTTGAGCGTCCTGAAACTATAAATTACAGAACCCAGAAGCCTGAACGTGACGGTCTTTACTGCGAAAGAATTTTCGGCCCTACAAAGGACTGGGAATGTCACTGCGGAAAATTCAAGAAAATAAGCTTTAAAGGCAAGGTCTGCGACAAGTGCGGTGTTGAGGTAACACGTGCAAAGGTAAGACGTGAAAGAATGGGTTCTATTGAACTTGCAACTCCTGTTTCACATATATGGTACTTCAAAGGCACTCCCTCCCGTATAGGTCAGGTGCTTGAAATTTCCCAGAAACGTCTCGAGGAAGTTCTCTATTTCACTAAATATATCGTAACTGACCCCGGCAATACAAGCGAGCTTTCCAAAAAACAGATGCTCAGTGAAAAGGAATATCTGACATACCGTGAAAAATACGGAAACGATTTCAAGGCAGGTATGGGTGCAGAGGCTATAAAGGTTCTTCTTCAGGAATATGACCCCGAAAGATACGATACACATAAAAACAGACTCGTTGAAATGGGAAACCTTTCACTCAACAAGGAACAGCGTGAAACATGCCGTAACTGCGACAGAAAATTTGACTGCAAAAACTGTCCTTTCTGTGAAAATGCCGTTGTTTCCGAATGGAAAAACAATATTGAAATCGTTGCTGATGACCTCAAGGCTGAACTTGCCGGTCTGCCGTCCGGTCAGAAAAAAATCAAAATTCTGAAAAGACTTCAGATTATTGAGGCTTTCAGACTCTCCGGAAACAAGCCGGAATGGATGATTCTTGATGTTATACCGGTTATTCCGCCTGATATAAGACCTATGGTTATGCTCGACGGCGGACGCTATGCTACTTCTGACCTCAACGACCTTTACAGACGTGTTATCAACAGAAATAACCGTTTGCAGAGAATGCTGGAACTCGATGCTCCTGACATCATCATAAGAAACGAAAAAAGAATGCTTCAGGAAGCTGTTGACGCTCTCATCGACAACGGCAGACATGGCAGACCTGTTACAGGCCCTAATAACCGCCCGCTTAAATCCCTTTCAGATATGCTTAAAGGTAAGCAGGGACGTTTCCGTCAGAATCTTCTCGGAAAACGTGTTGACTATTCCGGACGTTCCGTTATTGTTGTAGGCCCTGAACTCAGAATGTATCAGTGCGGACTTCCTAAGGAAATGGCTCTCGAACTTTTCAAGCCTTTTGTACTCAAGAGACTTGTTGACAAAAAAGTTATACAGAATATCAAGAGTGCAAGAAAGCTTATAGATAAGGCATCTGATAAAGTATGGGACGCTCTTGAAGATGTAATCAAAGACCACCCTGTTATGCTCAACAGAGCTCCTACGCTCCACCGTCTCGGTATTCAGGCTTTTGAACCGATTCTCGTTGAAGGCAGAGCTATAAAGCTCCACCCTCTTGTATGTTCAGCATTCAATGCCGACTTTGACGGCGACCAGATGGCTGTACATCTTCCGCTTTCAGCTGAAGCACAGGCAGAGGCAAGATTCCTTATGCTTGCCGCAAATAACCTTCTTAAACCCTCTGACGGTAAGCCTGTTGCCGTTCCTTCTCAGGATATGGTGCTTGGTTCATATTACCTTACACTTCAGAAAGAGGGCGAACCCGGTGAGGGAAAAGTGTTCAGAGATGTAAATGAGGCTCTTATGGCTTACAATGAACATGACGTTTCTCTCCACGCTGCTATAAAAGTCAAAATCACAAAGGATATAGGCGGAAAGAAAGTTTCAAAGATTATCGACTGTACTGTCGGCAGACTTATTTTCAATGAAAATATCCCGCAGAATCTCGGATACGTTGACAGAACCAATTCCGAAAAACAGTTCGACCTTGAAATCTCTTTCCTTGTAGGCAAAAAACAGCTCTCACAGATTATTGAACGCTGTATCAGAATCCACGGCACTACAACTACTTCCGAAGTTCTTGACAAAATCAAGGCTCTCGGCTTTAAATACTCAACACGTGCAGCTCTTACTGTTGCCGTATGCGATGCTATTATTCCTCCGCAGAAAAAGGATATACTTGCTAAGGCTGATGAGGATATTGCAGAAATTACAACAGAATACGAATACGGATATATCTCCGCTGCCGAAAAATCTTCAAGAGTTATCGCAATATGGAATAATGCTACTGAAGATGTTAAGGACGCTCTCAAAAAGAACTTCCAGGAAAATGATAAGTACAATCCTATCTGGATGATGGCTGACTCCGGTGCGAGAGGTTCTATCTCACAGATTCGTCAGCTTGCCGGTATGCGTGGACTTATCGCAAATACTTCCGGTACTACCATTGAAATCCCGATTCGTGCGAACTACCGTGAAGGTCTTAACATACTCGAATACTTCATATCATCAAGAGGTGCGAGAAAAGGTCTTACCGATACAGCTTTACGTACTGCCGACTCCGGTTACCTTACAAGACGTCTTGTTGACGTTTCACAGGAAGTTATTATCAGCGCGAAAGACTGTCATACTCACGAGGGTATTGAAGTATACGAAATCAGAAACGGCAACGAAATTATCGAACCGCTGGTTGAAAGACTTGTGGGAAGATATCTTGTTGAAGACCTCAGAGATGAAAGCACAGGCGACGTTATAGTATCCAAGGATAAGCTTATGACCGAGGCTGACGCTAAGAAGATCTGTGAGGCAGGCGTTGAAAAAATCAAGATTCGTTCTGTTCTTCACTGTAAGTCAAGACACGGCGTCTGCGCTAAGTGCTACGGCGCTAACCTTGCAAACGGAAACCTTGTTGCTGTGGGTGAGGCTGTTGGTATTATTTCTGCCCAGTCTATCGGTGAGCCGGGTACACAGCTTACAATGAGAACGTTCCACACAGGCGGTATCGCTTCTGCGGAAG
>JBJERD010000158.1:0-2888 GCA_051882095.1 Oscillospiraceae bacterium | reverse complement strand
TGGCGAGAGCTGCAGGAATGCATATGCTTATCGCCACACAGTCGCCGAGAGTTGACGTTATCACGGGACTTATCAAGGCGAACATACCAAGCCGTACCGCACTCAGCGTATCAAACAATCAGGATTCCAGAGTTATCCTTGACGAGGTGGGAGCAGAAAAGCTTCTTGGCAAGGGCGACCTGCTCTACAAGCCTGTGGGACTTCCCAAGCCGATGCGTATCCAGAGCGGCTTTGCTTCAACCGCCGAGATAAGAAACGTGGTGAAATTCCTTAAAAACGAATACACCACCGAATACAGCGAAGAGGTCATTCACGAGGTCGAAAAGAACATTCCTCAGCCCAAGGCAAAGGGCGGCGAGGCTGATGTGGCGGTCTCCGCAGACGACGACCTGACCACACAGGCTATCACCATAATCGTGGAAACGGGCAACGCTTCCACGGCATTTTTGCAGCGCAAGCTTAAACTGGGCTTCCCAAGAGCTGCGAGAATAATGGACGAGATAGAAGAAATGGGCATCATAGGTCCTCAGGAGGGCTCAAAGCCCCGAAAGATAAACATTACCAAGGAAGAATGGTATGAACGTCAGGGAAGAAGCTGAACAATGCACAATGCACAATGGCGGTGTTCGCTGCGCTCACGGGATTTTGTATTTATGATTATCAACGAAAAAAACGAGGTGAAACTTAATGGCTTTTATGCCCATATGTCAGCACGACCTTATCGAGCGTGGGATAGAGCAGCTTGATTTTGTATATATCATAGGCGACGCTTATGTGGATCACCCCAGCTTCGGAGTGGCTATCATCTCACGGGTGCTGGAATATCACGGCTACACCGTGGGCATAATCGCTCAGCCCGACTGGAATAACCTAAACGATTTTCTGCGGCTGGGAAAGCCCCGTCTTGCATGGCTTGTAACTGCCGGAAATATTGACTCAATGGTGGCGCATTACACCGTGGCTAAGAAAAAGCGTTCTGACGACGCTTATTCGGCAGGCGGCAGGGGAGGAAAGCGCCCCGACAGAGCTGCAACGGTGTATTGCCGTATGTGCAGAAAAGCCGCTCCCGAGATACCCGTGCTGTGCGGAGGTCTTGAAGTGTCGCTGAGAAGATTTGCTCATTACGATTACTGGAACGACTGCGTAATGCCGTCGGTGCTTGTTGATTCGGGCGCAGACCTGCTTATGTTCGGCATGGGGGAACATTCAATAGTTGAGATAGCCAACAGACTGAACGCAGGCGAGGACGTTAAAAGCATAAGAGACGTGAGAGGTACATGCTATCTCTGCGAGCCTGCCGAAACGCCCTACGGAGCGGTGCAGTGTCCGTCTTTCAAAGAGGTTTCTGAGAACAAGACTCTTTACGCCAAGGCTTGCAGGATACAGTACGACCAGCAGGACGAGGTCTATGGCAAGATGATAATTCAGCGGCAGGGAGATAAAATGCTGGTGCAGAATCCGCCTGCCCTTGCTCTGACTACCGAGGAGCTTGACCTTGTTTATTCGCTTCCTTATGAGCGCACATATCACCCCGTTTATGAAAAAGAGGGCGGAGTGCCGTCTATCGAGGAAGTCAGATTTTCCATAACGCACAACAGAGGCTGCTTCGGCTTTTGCAATTTCTGTTCTATCGCTTTGCATCAGGGCAGAAAGGTTACTGTGAGAAGTGAAGAGTCTGTTATCGCAGAAGCGAAGAAGCTTACAGAAATGCCCGATTTCAAGGGCTATATACACGATGTCGGAGGTCCTACCGCCAATTTCAGAGGACCTTCCTGCGAAAAGCAGCTGACTATGGGACTTTGCAAGGGCAAAAAGTGCCTTGCGCCTCAGCCCTGCAAAAATCTTCATGTGGATCATAAGCAATACCTTGAAATGCTGCGGAAGCTGAGAAGTCTGCCCAAGGTGAAAAAGGTGTTTATCCGCTCGGGAATAAGATACGATTATCTTATCGAGGATAAGGACGACCAGTTCATGAAGGAGCTTATACAGCATCATGTCAGCGGTCAGCTTAAGGTCGCACCAGAGCATTGCTCGGCGGCAGTACTTGATAAAATGGGCAAGCCCCATATTGAAGCGTATAAGAGATTTCAGAAGAAGTTCTATGAAATAACAAAGCAGCAGGGCAAGGAGCAGTATCTTGTGCCATATCTCATGTCGTCCCACCCCGGTTCAAGGCTAAGTGACGCAGTCGAGCTTGCAATGTTCTTAAAGGAGAACAAGATACACCCCGAGCAGGTGCAGGATTTTTACCCCACGCCGGGAACTCTTTCCACCTGTATGTTTTATACAGAGCTTGACCCTTATACTCTGGAGCCTGTCTATGTTGCCAAAGACCCGGGAGAAAAGGCGCTGCAAAGAGCGCTGCTCCAGTATTATAAGCCTGAAAATCAGAAGAAGATAATAACCGCTCTGTGCAAAGCAGGCAGACAGGATCTTATCGGCAGCGGAGCAGGCAAGCTTGTTGCGCCCGACAGGGAATATCTGCAAAGGCAGCGTGAAAAGCAGGCTAAAAAGGCTAAAAACAATGCCGCAGGCAGCAGGAAAAAGCAGTCGGGCGGCAGCGGGAGAAAAGGCAAATGGCAAAAAAGATAGGTCTTAATTTAAGAAGCTTAAAGGGCTTGACGGGCAAAAAGCAAAAGGCGGCTGTTCTTATTATCATCGCCGCCGCAATTGCGCTGTGGCTGCTTGACGATTCGGGGCTGATAAGCATTGACGGAGAGAATAAAAAATCCGCAGCCTCCGAAAACGCCTCCACCGCCGTGCATTTTGTGGACGTAGGTCAGGGAGACGCCACGCTTGTCATTTCCGACGGCGAAGCGATGCTTGTGGATTCAGGCGAGCTTGACGACGGAGATACCCTTATAAAATACATGAAGCAGTAGAATGTT
>JBJERD010000157.1:0-2889 GCA_051882095.1 Oscillospiraceae bacterium | reverse complement strand
GTTCTTTTTGCCCACCAGCTTCACCACAAGATCCTTTATAGCCGTAAAAACAGCGATAAGCGGAGTGGTTATAAACATAAACGCCGCAAGCAGCGGAGCCATTGCAATAGAAAAGCTCTCGGAATTCTCCTTGGCAAGGCTTTTTGGGAGTATCTCTCCGAATATCAGCACCAGAACGGTCATTACAAGCGTGGCTATTCCAACGCTTCCGTCGCCGAACTTTTCGGTAAAAAACACAGTCGCCAGCGAGGACGAGCAGATATTGACCACGTTGTTTCCGATAAGTATCGCCGTAAGCGCCTTGTCGAAATTCTCTGTTATCTCAAGAGCCTTCCGTGCGCTTTTGTTCCCTCCTGCGGCAAGATTTTTCAGCCTTATGCGATTGACCGATGAAAAAGCCGTTTCCGTCGCCGAACAGACAGACGAAATGATCAGAAGCACCACAATTATTAACGGTATCATTTAACAAAGAAACCCTCCGATATAATTTTTCAGGCAGCCTGACGCAAGCTATGCGGTATGCCTGTATGATCTGTTTTTTTATAAAAAATAACCGTAACTTGTTCCGCACCGAAGTACGGATATAGTTATAATAACATATTTTCTGTCAAAAATCAATATTCCCTTGAAATTTCTCTCGGTTTGCTGTATACTTTCTTTTAGTTGACCTGTCTTTACCTTTATTATATAGAAATTTTACGGAGGACATGATGAATACTGAAAATAATAATGAAAAAAAGCCGGATATTTTTGACCGCGTAATGTCACTGCGCTGCTTCAGAAAGCTTCAGCCCATATACGTCAAAAACAAAGAGATACTTCTTTATCTTTTCTTCGGAGGCGGAACTACCGTTATAAGCTTCCTTTCCTTTTTTATAGCGGCTGCTCTTATCAAGCTGCCCGATATTTCTCTTTTCGGCATAACAATAGACGCTTCCGTAACAGCAAGCAACGTTATTTCATGGATATGCGCCGTGACCTTTTCATATATCACAGCCCGTGTGTGGGTGTTTCAGTCGATCTCTCACGGAACAAAAGCAGTTATCAGAGAGATAGCAGCCTTTTACGGCGGAAGAGTCTTCACTCTCATCATAGAGACGGTAATGATAAACGTAGGCGTTCTGGCGCTTTCCGTCAACGAGAACATCATGAAGATAATCGCCTCGTTTGTGGTGCTTGTGCTGAATTACGTCATAAGCAAGCTGTTCGTATTTAAAAAGACAAGCGAGCCCGGACAGAACTAAACGTACCTTTACCCGTCCGTTAAAGCTGCTTTGTTAAATTTCTTCGGTTGCTTTTTTAATTTTATTTTTGCCATTGTGCATTATGCATTTTAATTTTCAGCACCGAAAAATATAATTAGTTATTAAGATGAAAAAGGCTCAAAATCATTGACAATCAAATATCAAAGAGCTATAATTTATTTCGGTAACAAAATCAACGGCGATTTGCAGACCATTTCTGCAAATCGCACTTTTTATGCCGAAATTCGGATTTTTGCGGAAAGGATCGATAAACAATGGAATATGATTACATATTTTTCATCGCTATTATCTTGCTCTCAACCAAGTTTCTCGGCTTGGTAACAAAAAGGATAAAGCTTCCTCAGGTGGTGGGAGCGCTCTGTGCAGGACTTATTCTTGGACCTGCCGTTCTGGGAATAGTCAAGGAAACTGAGTTTATCTCCGAGCTTTCGGAGCTGGGCGTAATTATTCTTATGTTCACCGCAGGACTTGAGACAGATATCAAAGAGCTGAAAAAAACGGGAAAAGCTTCTTTCCTTATCGCACTTCTGGGAGTGCTTGTTCCTCTGGCGGGAGGCTTTGGTCTTGCATGGGCTTTCGGCATCGGCGCAAACGACGATCTGCCCACATCAAGAACGCTCCAGTATGTTTTCATCGGTATAGTTCTTACGGCAACATCCGTTTCTATCACAGTCGAAACGCTTAAAGAGCTTGGAAAGCTGAACACCCGAGCAGGAAACGCCATACTTGGCGCTGCACTTATAGACGATATTTTAGGCATCATCGCTCTGACAATAGTAACAAGCCTTGCAGACGACGAAGTAAAAGTGGGTATAGTACTCTTAAAGATACTGGGATTTTTCGTATTTGCCGTTCTTTCGGCTGTGCTTTATCACATCATATTTGTCAGGTGGAGAAAAAGAGACAAGAGAGACCTGCGGCGTCATGTAATAGTCTGCTTCGTGTTCTGTCTGCTTATGGCGTGGATAGCCGAAAGAGCCTTCGGCGTTGCCGACATCACAGGAGCTTTTGTTGCAGGTCTTGCTATCTCAAACAGCACGGGAGTAAAATACATCTCCAACAGGTTTGAGACCCTTTCCTATCTGCTGCTCTCCCCTGTATTCTTCGCAAGCATAGGACTTAAAATGACAAAGATAAATATGCCCGGAAAGATAATGATATTCACTCTGCTGCTGTTCCTGGTGGCTGTACTTACAAAGATCATCGGCTGCGGACTGGGCGCAAAGATATGCGGATATACAAACAAGGAGTCCACGCAGATAGCCATGGGAATGATATCACGAGGAGAGGTCGCACTCATCGTTGCCACCAAGGGACAGAAAATGGGTCTTATGAGCGACGGTGTGTTTGCACCCATAGTAATAATGGTCATTGCAACTACTATTATAACTCCCATACTTCTGAAGCTGGTGTTCAGAAATGACAATCCTGCTCCGTCAAGCGACGAGCTTACCAAATCTGTTGAAGGTTTCGCACAGTATGAAAGAGATCTTCAGGAGCTTTCAAAATGATCATTTCGCTGTGAAATTCGCAAGTGTTGCCATACGACAGCCTCAGTCTGTCGTAAAGCCTATTCATTCTTAGCATAAGGGGAAGCCCTCTATCGCAGGGCTTCCCCTCTTTC
>JBJERD010000156.1:0-2891 GCA_051882095.1 Oscillospiraceae bacterium | reverse complement strand
AAAGACTCGCTAAGCTCGGGAAGACTTTGCAGATCCTTACCCGTCAGCGCAAACGCAAGCCGATGCATCTGGTGATTGCAAAGCGTTACCATGCCGTTTTTTTCAAAAAAGCAAACGCCGCTGGGCAGATTATCAAACGCTTCTTTTACGGCGTTACGTTTAAGCCTGCTCAACAGTATCACCTCCGATACGCAGCGAAAGCTGCCATTCGCCGTCCTCGTCTTTTACCGCAGTAACATTTTCGCAGGCAAGACAGTCAAGTCGGGCGGAAGAGTCTGTATTTATTACGAGCGCAAAACGCTCCTTTTCTTTGTCGGCGAAAACGGTAAGACAGCTCATTTTATCCAGCGAGAGTTCTGTCACGTCCTCAAAAAAATCGTACATTGACATTATATGCTCCACAGGAACAGGCTCTGTGATATTACAATGAAAGCCGCAGGTGACGCCGTACATTTCAAGATTTTCAAGCGACTCTCTGAATGTCAGCGCAAGCTCTCTCGCCTCTGTTACCGACTTTTTATCGGCAAGAAAAACCAGATTACTTCGCCTTTTCAGATACGCTCCGATAAAAAGCATTTTTCTCAGCAGTCTGACACGCTCATTATCGTCCGCCGAATTTTCAGCCTGCCTTATAAGGGTATCCATAAGCGATATCTGCTTTGCTGTTTCCTGCCCTATTATATTGTAAAGTCTGTCCTGCTCGGCAATGTGAGCTTCACGGGCTTTTACTGCGTTTTCTTCCTCCAGTATCTCATTGCTGTCTTCAAGCTCTTCCTTAGCTTCATTAAGCTCCTCCAGCACTGCAATAAGGTCGGACATATCCTCATACCACACCACATGACCTCCATGAATGGGCGCACCCGAAAGTCTTATGCCGTCATCAAGCATTACCGCTCCATTTTCGGTCAGCCTGAGAAGCTGTCTGTCGGCAGATCTTGCCGCTTTTGAAGATAAAATCACATTATAATCATCGTCCGTGATCTGTACCCCCACGGTAGACGCATCGAAAAGCTCCATGTATTTGGTATTCGCCTGAATAAAACCGCACTGTATACATATTTCCAGAGCAGCGGCATACATAAGGCAGATAAAAGCCGTCACATCTCCGCAAATAAATCTGAGCCATTGAACATCGAGACCGTACAGCGCAATATACACTATAATGGCGCAGACAGGGATACACGGAAGCAATATTCTTTTACGGCTGCCGGGTATCCTGCACTTTTTAAACAAAAGCACAAGCACCGCAAAAGCGCATACCACATAGCTGCCCACCACCAGGAAATAGCCTATGGCATAGCCGTTATCCGAATCCGTCCACACCTCCGCATCATCGGGAAAGGTAAACACCTTTTGGTGGAGATCGTTTGTTATCACCAGCAAAAACAGCAGGGCAGGCGGTATACAAATAAGCTTTGTAAGCTTTGGTTGACGATGGTCCTCCGGCTGACGTATAAACAGAGCAACAAGCACTGTCAGCACGGGAATAAACAGCATGGGAAGATAATAAAAATACCAAAGATATCTGCGGACATCAGGATACATTGTTTCGGAAAGAAAGTTGAATTTTACAGTCCTGATAACAAACCAGAACACCATCAGAGCGGCGGCAGCGGTAAGATACCGCCTGACCTGCTTCTGTATGATACGGACACGAAGAGAAAATCCCCAGAACACAAACAGCCCGATATAAATAAATGAACGCAATATCCCACAGAGCTTTGGGAAATAAACATACATACCGACAAACCGCAAAACATAAGCGGCAATTACAAGTAACAAAGCAGCCGCAACGGTACGGTTATTTTTATTTTTAAGTATTTTCACGGCAGCCACCTCGCTTATCGGGTCATTGGGGTTTTATTTATTATAGCATATTTTTTAATTTAATTCAATCGGTAGGTGGGATAAAAATATTTAAGGCAACACCGCACAGCCACAAACATTTTGCATAACAAAAAATACCCATTGCGAACATACACAACGGGTATTCTTCAGAAAGATCATCAATTCAGTTCAACGGTGTTTATTGTTTCAGTATCTTATCCAGGTCGGCTTGCGGCTCGTCTGTAGGTGTAAGGTTATAGTTCTCAACAAGAATTTTCAGCACTCCGGGCGAAACAAATGCAGGAATAGTCGGTCCGAGATACATATTCTTTATTCCGAGATAAAGCAGCGTAAGCAGAATACACACGGCTTTTTGCTCGTACCATGAAAGCACAAGCGTAAGCGGCAGGTCGTTTATATCGCAGTCAAAAACCTCCGCCAGCGCAAGAGCTATCCTTATTGCGCTGTATGAATCGTTGCATTGTCCGCAGTCGAGTATTCTGGGGATACCCTCGATATCCCCGAGGTCGAGGTCGTTGATACGGTATTTTCCGCAGGCGAGAGTGAGAATGATTGTATCGGGCGGAGTCAGCTTTGCAAAATCGGTGTAATAGCTTCTGCCGGGCGCTGCACCGTCGCAGCCGCCGATAAGAAAGAAGTGCCTTATCTTTCCTCTTTTCACAAGGTCTGCGATCTTATCTGCATGAGAAAGTACTGCATTGCGTGCAAAGCCTGTAATTACCGTGCTGCCTCCGTTCATGCCCGTCATGTGCTTGTCCTCGTCGTAGCCGCCGCATTCTATGGATTTTTCTATAACAGGTGTAAAATCCTTATCTTCGCCGATATGAACAACATCAGGATAGGATACTACAGAAGTGGTAAACACTCTGTCAGAATAACTCTGACGAAGAGGCATAAGACAGTTTGTTGTAAACAGTATCGGTGCAGGAATGTTATGAAATTCCGACTGCTGGTTTTGCCAACCCGTACCGAAATTGCCCTTCAAGTGCGGATATTTTTTCAGTTCGGGATAGCCGTGGGCAGGCAGCATTTCGCTGTGAGTA
>JBJERD010000155.1:0-2912 GCA_051882095.1 Oscillospiraceae bacterium | reverse complement strand
ATCAATATAATCTGGTCCGCATTTATAGGACTGAATATTCATATTTCTGTCCGTACCTCGATCTGTGAAGCCTTAAACCTTTGCGGTCAGCCGCTTATCTGCATATGACCTGTTCCGTAAGTATAGACAAGCTCAAAAAGCGTATCATAGTCGATGTTTCTGAACTTATCGGTGGTGATATTCATTTCATACATATTTTCGGCAGTGATACCGAAGCTTGCGCAGATGCCCTGGCAAAAGCCCAGCCGCTGATCCTCGCTCATGGAATCGAAATCCACCAGCCTGTTTGTAAAGTCGGTATTGAACACCGATTCGTCCACCGTTTCATCCAGCCTGTCGATAATTCTGGTCTCGGTGATATCGTCCTGCCCCTCTACCGAATAGGTGGTGATATACTTTACAAGATGCTTGTCGGTCTTGTCAAAATAGAAATCCATAACGGTGATATATGTATCTCCCGTATATGTATATTCTTCTATCACATACTCGTCCTCCGCAGGCGGCTCATGGGTGTCCGTCTGCTCCAGGTCAAGACTGATTATCTCCTCCACCACGTTAAGGCTGGGAGAGCTGTCCGTGGTGCGGTACATTCCGCACACATTATCAAAATCATAGGTAACTCCGTCCAGCGTTAAGGTGCCGTGGTCGCCCATGCTTTCATGCTGTATCTGATAAACATTATCTCCCTTTACCTCTCTTGTTATCTTCACCTCGCCGTCAAACTCGGTGCTTGAGAGAGTACATTCAAGAGTATAATTCTTAGTTGCATATATATCAGCCACACCCCGGAGATACTCGCCGATGTTCTGCATTTCTTCCTGTCCGCTGCCGCTCTGAGTATCCTCCTCGGGGGTACTTTCTGCTGCGCTTTCAGCCGACGATTCTGCGGAGCTGTCCGCAGCTGCCGAGGAAGCGCTTTTATCCTTATCCTTATCCGAACAGCCTGCAAACGCTGTACAAACAGCAGCGGCGCACATGACCGCAGCTATTTTCTTTATGTTATTCATAACCGTTCTCCTGATATAATAATATTTTATTGTATTCTCGTTTTTGTAATCTACACATATTTATTATACACCGACATCGCTTTTCTGTCAAGAAAAAAGCTCCGCCGCTACAGCCTTACAAATGAGTCTCCCCTCTGCCACGCAAGAAAATCATCGGGAAAACCAGCGGTGACGGTAACGTTTTCACCGCTGACGGGATGAACAAAGCTTATCTCGCCGCAATGGAGAGCCTGTCTTTGAAACTCCTCTCGCCTGCCGCCGTACATATCGTCGCCTGCAAGGGGATATCCCATATATGAAAAATGAACTCTTATCTGGTGAGTTCTTCCCGTTTCAAGCTTTATCTCACAAAGAGAATACTTTTCGTCAAAGCCGATGACCTTATAATTTGTAACTGCACTCTGACCGTTTGGCGAAACGCAGCGTTTTATTATAGACTCTCTTTCCCTTGCGACCGGCAGGTCTATCCTGCCCTCGGCAGGAGGTCTTCCGTGACACACTGCAAAATAGGTCTTTTGACATGAATTTTGCAGAGCCTGCGCCGAAAACTGGTTTTTTGCCGCCACGACGCAGCCGGAGGTATCTCTGTCCAGCCTGTTTACGGGTCTGAATGTAAGTCCCGGGCAATGAGCGGCAAAAAAATTTCCCAGAGTATCGCCCTGATGCTTTATTGACGGGTGAACGGGAGTAAGAGGCGGCTTGTTGAACACTATGATATCCTCGTCCTCATAAAGTATCCCGATACTTAGGGTTGGATTTGGTTCAAGCTGTTTTTCGTCTTTTTCGCTCAGTATTATCGTATCATTTTCAAAGACCCTGTCAACAGTTCTTATGGTTTCGCCGTTTCGGGTCATTCCTCCGTCTGTCCTTTTGAGCCTTACGGTCAGGCGGCGTGAGATACCTCGTGCTGAAAGCACCTCTCCCAGAGTTTTTCCGTTTTCGCTTTGGGAAACGATTATTTTAACGGACATGCTTTTTCCACCTCTGTATCATTGACGGAAGCTTATCCTGCCAATAATCGCCCATTATATCCTCGATAAACACAACGTATGATAACATGAAATAAGGAAGCACCGCAAAAACAGGAAACACGAACGGATACAGCGGAATAAACTTTACAAACGAAAGCATAAAGCTTATGTATCTTCCGTGCCTGCCCTCCATAAGCCTTACCGAAAGGTCGCAGGCGTCAAAGACGTTGGCTCTGGGGTTAAGCACCATTATAAAGCCTGTAAGCGAAAGAGATATACAATAGTGTATGAAAACGCCCGTCCAGACCACAGTAAATCCCAGAGAGAGCATAAAAACAAACAAGCCCAGCAGGGTCAGCTCGTCAAGCTTGCACACCCAGCCCCAGTAATAAATGCCGTATACGCCTATGCCGATAGGTACTGCGGCAAAGAATTTCAGCATTGAGGTAATAAAAACGGTTCCGAACACCTTGGGGAATAACTTGCCTATATTGCTCTGTATATACTGTCTGGACTCGGAATAGCTTTTGCCCTCGGAAATGTCTATAAAAAGCCGTCTTAAAAAAAACATTTCAGGCATAACAACAACGAATACCACCGCAAGCCTTACGGCGAACAATATTATTCCAAGCCTGCTGTGAAGAGCAAAATCAAGCGAATAGGAATACTCCTTGCCGATATAGCGGCAGGTGAGGAATATAAGTATCTCGCACATGACTAAAAATCCGAGAAAAGCAAAAAACATTACAGTAAGCGCAATGCAGTTGCCCCAGTTTCCCTGAAGCCTTCTTCTCGCTTCTTTTTTCAACTCCTTGTTAGTAATGGCTTTTCTCCCCCTTCATACTGAAAATATCCACTGCCCGTCATTGGGCTCAGAGCTTTTCCTCCTCTTCCCGTTCATAGGGAAATCTGCCCAGAATCTCAAAGGCATTTG
>JBJERD010000154.1:0-2924 GCA_051882095.1 Oscillospiraceae bacterium | reverse complement strand
AGGAACCTTTAATTTGTAATAATCAACATCATCGCTGATATTTGTGGTTCCATAATATACACTATGCAAGGAAATTGAATCAGCAGTATCAAACGAATTATTAAATTCTGTTTCCCAACTTGAACTTTTTCTATAATTCACACGCAATCTGTAGTCAACTGTAGAAACTCTGTATTTGTATATCGGTTCTACATAAACATAATATTTACCTTTTGGCAAGCCTATTCTACCGGTAGTTTCTGTGACTGAATCTCCAGTCTCATATTCCTGTTCATGGATCTTTTCCTGATACTGATTAAATAATTTCACTCTCCAACCTTTATCATTCTGATAATCATCATACTCCTTACCAAAGCTGATACTGATCAGCCCATTTGCAGACAGATTGAAAGTATAATAATGGTGATCATCACTGGAAAGCAATGCATCATAGACAGTACTGTTAACGCTTATCTGTTCTGCATTTCCAAACGATTCATCTTCCGATGCACTTACCGACAAAGCTCCCAATGTGCTGATTGCCATTACTATGGATGTTAATAAACTAATCACCTTTTTCTTCATATTTATACCTCCTAAAAATCATCAAATTTCTTTGACGTTTATATTATAGCATTCAAACGAATGCAAATCAAGTGCATTCAAATGAATTCATGATAAAATCTACATATTAACTAAATCTACGGAGGTATTTATATGTATTTTTATCAACGGATTCGTGATATACGTGAAGACAGCGATCTTTCTCAGCAGCAGGTTGCAGATATCCTTGGCATAACTCGTCAGCAATATCAGCTGTACGAAAGCGGAAAGCGTGAAATGCCTATGCATCTGTTCATAATCCTTGCACAGCACTACTGCGTTTCATTAGACTATCTTGCAGGATTACAGACTTACAGGTAAAAAAAAGAACGGAATATAAATCCCATTCCTTGATAAATTTCATCTATTTTTCAATAATGCACACCGCCGTTGCCGAGATGCCAAGCTTTTCTCCCGTGAAGCCCAGGCCCTCTTCTGTTGTGGCTTTTACGGACACCTGCGATATGTCAATCTTGCAGGCGGCGGCTATGTTCTTACGCATCTGATCTATATACGGCGAAAGCTTGGGCGCTTGGGCGCATACCGTGGAGTCTATGTTTCCCACCGAATATCCCTTTTCGGATATCACACGGCAGACCTCTTTAAGCAGCTCTATGCTGTCCGCACCCTTGTAGGCAGGGTCGCTGTCGGGGAAAAGCTTTCCGATATCTCCAAGCGCTGCCGCTCCAAGCAGAGAATCCATTACCGCATGAACCAGCACGTCGGCATCGGAATGTCCCAGCAGACCTTTTTCATGAGGTATCTCTACTCCGCCAAGAATAAGCTTCCTGCCCTCGGTCAGCTTATGAACGTCGTAGCCGTGACCTATTCTCATCATAAGCTTCTCCTTAAAGACCGTTTGGATTATTCTTTGTAAAGTTCCAGCCGTCGGCTGCCATTTCCTCTATGCCGTACTTTGCTTCCCAGCCGAATAGCTCCTTAGCCTTTGTGGGGTCTGCATAGCACCATGCGATATCTCCTGCTCTTCTGGGCATTATCTTATAAGGAAGCTCCTTGCCGCAAGCCTTTTCAAACGCATGGAGAACGTCAAGAACGCTTGAGCCTTTGCCTGTGCCAAGGTTTACCGCTTCAACTCCCGTATGCTCCATAACGTATTTAACTGCGCAGAGGTGTCCCTTTGCAAGGTCTACCACATGGATATAATCTCTTACTCCCGTACCGTCGGGGGTGTCGTAATCATTGCCGAACACGCCAAGATATTCAAGCTTGCCTACTGCCACCTGTGCGATATATGGGAAAAGATTGTTGGGGATACCGTTGGGGTCTTCGCCGATAAGTCCGCTCTGATGTGCTCCGATCGGATTGAAATATCTCAGCAGCGAAACAGACCACTCGTTGTCGGAGGTATATACGTCTTTCAAAATCTGCTCTATCATTACCTTTGTATATCCGTAAGGATTTGTAGAGCTGTTGGTAGGCATCGTTTCAACATACGGCACAGGATTATTTACGCCGTAAACGGTTGCCGACGAGGAGAAAACTATTCTCTTGCAGCCGTGCGCTCTCATAGCCTCGATAAGCATAAGCGTGCCGGTAATGTTGTTGTGATAATACTCAACAGGCTTGCGGACAGATTCGCCCACTGCTTTAAGTCCTGCAAAATGGATAACGGCGTCGATCTTGTTTTCGTCGAATATCTTATTCATAGCGTCCAGATCGAGAATATCAGCCTCGTATGATTTGAAATCCTTGCCTGTGATCTTTTTTATTCTGTTAAGAGCCTCAGGCTTTGAGTTTGAGAAATTATCTGCCACAACTATTTCATAGCCTGCTTCGAGAAGCTCGACGCAGGTATGGCTTCCGATAAAGCCTGCTCCGCCTGTTACCAAAATCTTTGACATATTGATCCGACCTTTCATTTTTGCCTGCGGTTATCCGCAGAGCATTTTCTTTATGCAGCACCTCACAATGACCGTTGCGGTTTTGCGGGTTACTTCTATTTATATTATACCACATATCAGAAGCTTTTGCAACGCAAAATTGTTCTATGAAAAATCGCAAAAAAATAAAGACGGTCTGCCAACCGCCTTTATTTTTTTAATGACAAAAAAAGCAACAAAATTACTTGAAATATCTGTCGTAAAGTCCCTTGAAGCCGCAGCCGTGACGAGCCTCGTCCTTAGCCATCTCATGAACTGTATCGTGAACAGCGTCATAGCCAAGCTCCTTAGCTCTCTTAGCCAGCTTGAGCTTGCCCTCGCAAGCGCCGTTTTCAGCCATGTATCTCAGCTCAAGATTCTTCTTTGTGGAAGGTGTAACTACCTCGCCAAGAAGCTCTGCAAACTTAGCAGCGTGCTCAGCCTCTTCCCATGCAGCCTTTT
>JBJERD010000153.1:0-2972 GCA_051882095.1 Oscillospiraceae bacterium | reverse complement strand
CTGGTCGCTGAGCCAAAAAGATTATAAAGACGCGTGGCAGAGATATCTGCGTTTTATATCCTTCGGCGGGAAGAAGAGCTTCAAGGAGCTCTGCGCCGCCGCTGGCATAGACGATCCGTTCGGCGAGCGTGCGCTCAATGGAGTGGCGCAGACCGCGAACTCATGGCTTGACGCAAACGGTTGAAAATAGGACACATCTTGATTTTTAGCGTCGTTTGTTGTAGAATAAACAACATATCAACTTATTAAAAGTGTGTCCTAATGAAAGGTAAGGTGCGTTATGCTGAAATACCGTATTACGGTTATCATTCCGGTTCATGATGTCAGGGAGTACATTGAGGATTGTCTCAATTCAATTGTCTCTCAGACCATTGACAAAAATGAACTTGAAGTACTGCTTATAATTGACGGTGTCAATGACAGCAGCGAAGGAATCTGCCGTAAATACTGCAAGAAACATCCGTTCTTCAAGCTTGTCGTCAACGAGAAAAATATAGGCGTATCCGCCAGCAGAAATCTCGGACTCGACATGGCTCAGGGCAAGTATATAGTTTTCCTCGATTCGGATGACAGGCTCACGGAAAACGCGCTTAAAAAGCTTGCCGACTTTTTTGACAAGCATGAAAAAGAAGTTGACATCATAACCTATAAGATAGTACCCGTCTATGAGGGCAAGCCTATCGGCGCTCTCCATTACAGATACCAGTTTTTAACTCACGAGGGTGTCTATGATGTCAGCAGACCGGAGAACATCTTCATTTCTCAGACTACCATGAACATCTGCGTCAAGAACTATGACGGAGTGGAGAAAATACGTTTTGATACTAATCTCGCTTTCCATGAGGACGAAAAATACAATATAGATGTTATTTCCAAAAAAATGAAGATAGGTTACTGCGAAGGTGCGCAGTACCTGTACACAAAAAATCCCGGCAGCGTAACAAAAACTTATTCCTATGCCTACTATATTTTTGAGCCTACAACGGCTTTTTGGGAGAATCTCTTTGCTTCTTATAACGGAAACGTGCCGCAATATATACAGGCTCTTTATGTAAACGATCTCAACTGGAAGGGCAAAAGCGACATTCTTCTTCCCTATCACTATGACGACGAAAGCTTCGGCGTAGTCAAAAAAAGACTCTGTGATCTTCTTAACAGGGTTGATGACGAGGTTATTCTGAACCATCCTCAGGTAGAAAATCCGCATAAGTTCTTTATGCTTGAGCTGAAAGACAGAGAGTCCCTTGAGGTTAAGTCCGGATATAAGGGCGTCGCCATTATGAAGAACGATATACCGCTGTTTTATGACAGGGCACTTCCGCTCTCCCTGTGCAGGTTTAAAGTCAACGACAGCTTCGCCTATATCGATGCGTTCCTGCGTTCTCCGATATTTTCGCTGTGCGAAAAGCCCGAGGCATTTATCCATCTTGTCAACGATTCGGGCACAAAAATAGTAAAGGCCGAGCTTGAGGCCTCTGCGTGGGATTATTATCACGCAAAGATAAAGACAAACAAGTTCTGGCGTCTGCGATTCGAGTGGGATTATAAAAAGTATCCGGTTATTTTCTTCGCGTCAAAGATAGACGGAAAGGAAGTCCCCATAAGGCTTGAATCCATGATCCCTACCGCACCGTTCAATGCAGCGGTGAACAGAAAAGTGCTGTTCAGATGTTCTCATGAGTTCGAAATAGAGGAAAACGGTTTTGTAAGCCGCAGGTCATCGGCGGCAAAGGAAAAGTCTTCGCTGACGACTTACCAGCACTATCTTTTGCCGAGGAAGCCGAGGACCTTTGCGTGGCGGCAGTATTGCATGAAAACAGTTCTTTCCGGAAGACGTATATGGCTGTACTACGATTGCAGAAATGTTCTGAAGGATAACGGCTACTATCAATTTATTCATGATTTCGATATGGACGACGGAGTGGAAAGATACTATGTCGTCAACGATAATATTGACAGGAAGGCTCTGTTTACACCGAAGCAGAGGCGACATATAATAAAATTCGGTTCTCTCAAGCACAGGAAGTATTTCCTCGCCGCAGAAAAAGTAATCACCGCTTTTGCCGAGTTTACCAATATCAATCCGTTCCCGGTCGGCGTGTGGAAGTATTATACGGATATTTTCAAGGCAGAGGTGGTTTATCTCCAGCACGGCGTGCTTCATGCTTTCTTACCGTGGAAATATGCAAACGACAGGCTTACTCTTATCGACAGAGAGGTTATTTCAACGACGTTTGAGCGGTCGAATATGTCCGAGAATTACGGCTTCAGGGCAAAGGATCTGATTCCCGCGGGAATGCCGAGATATGATTTTATCGACGCAGAAAAGGTTGTTTCGGAGAAAAAAGTTTTGTTTGCTCCCACCTGGAGAAAGTATCTTGTGCAGTATAACAGCGACGGCTCATTCTCTCCCGCCTTTGACAAATTCGAAAAGAGCATTTTCTTCAAGGAAACATATGCGTTTCTTCACAGCAAGGAGCTCGAAAAATATCTTGAGGAGAACGATTGGTATCTTGACTTCAAGCTTCATCCCATTTTCTCCGAATATGCGTCGCTTTATAATCTTAACGGCGGCAGAATCCGCATAGCCGACAGAGCGGTTGACGAAAAGACATACAAGGTGTTTATTACCGACTTTTCTTCTTTCTGTTTTGATTTTGTCTACCTGAAAAAGACCATAATGTATTTTATCCCCGATGAAGACCTGTTCAAGGCCGGTCTCAATGATTACAGAAAGCTCGATCTGCCTCACGAAAAGGGCTTCGGTCCGGCTTCGTATGACGCAAATTCGGCGATAGAGCAGCTCTGCGGCATTATCGGCAGAGACGGAGAGCCGGAGAAGCTTTATTCGGAGCGTATGGACGGATTCTTCATCCACTATGACGACAAATGCAGAGACAGAATCTACGAGGCACTTACTGAAAACGGAGAAAAACATGACGGGAATTCTGCTCATTGACAAGCCTGAGGGC
>JBJERD010000152.1:0-3007 GCA_051882095.1 Oscillospiraceae bacterium | reverse complement strand
TGAAGGACTCATGTTTTTCATATTCCTCAAAAACGTCGCTTTTTCGTGTATTCTCAACTACCCTGCTCATATCCGAGCCGTGAGAGCTGTCGTGCAGATCACTTGAATAGCTTCCGCATGAAATATCCTCTTCCCTTGCGGTAAAACATTCGGGACAAATGACCTCGTCATTGCTTTTAAATCTGTAGCCGCAAATCTTACACTTTTTTGCCACCCAACTCACCTCATAATTTTCATTTTTATAAAACCTAATTCTTGCCCCGCATCATTGTCAATCGTTGATCGCCGCTATCTCCCAGCCCTTGCCCACGGGAGTCAGCACTTTGGCAAAGCTGTAACCACTCATGCTGTCAACGCACAGTTGTGCCTGCTCTGCGCTTTCAAATATACCGAAAACCGCCGAGCCGCTGCCGGTCATCATGGAAGAAAGCGCTCCGTTTTGAAGCATTTGCTTTTTCGCCGTATTTATCTCGTCAATATCCGCTGCGACCTCCAGAGCGTTGTAAATGCCGTCTGCGATTTCTCTTGCGCTGCCCGACCGCAGAGCCTTCTCAAAGGTTTCATAGCTTTTTGCTCCGCTCTTTCCGCATAAATCGAATATTCGATAGGCTTCGGGAGTGGATATGCCCACATCGGGCTTGACAACTGCAAAATAAAGCTCAGGCAGCTTTGGAAGTACCGTCAGTCTTTCGCCTATCCCCTCGCACAGAACAGTTCCGCCTGTGAGCGTAAAAGGAACGTCCGCTCCAAGCTTTATGCCGATATCGCAAAGCTGCGTGATATCAAGCCCCGTGCCGCAGAGAATATCCATAGCCGCAAGAGCCGCTGCGCAGTCTGCGCTTCCTCCTGCCATTCCAGCCATTGAGGGTATGTTCTTTTCAACCGTTACCGTCAATTTTCCTCTGCGCTCTGTGTCGGTATAAGCGTAAAATGCGTCAATGGCTTTCCAAATGAGATTTCTGCTGTCGCAGGGAAAGGACGGCTCGCTGCAAACAAGCTCTGTTCCGCTGCCCTCAGACAGTTCAAAGGTCAGAACGTCAAAAACCGACACCGACTGCATGACCGTCTGCAAAAGATGATATCCGTCCGCTCTTCTGCCCGTTATGTCAAGAAAAAGATTAAGCTTTCCAAAAGCCTTTACAGTAACTTTTTTATTCATTTTTTCCGTCCTTCAGCTCGTCAAGAAACTCGCCTATCCGCTTTATGGCTTCCTGCAAATGCTTTATGGAATATGCATATGAAACTCTGATGTAGCCCTCTCCGCACTCTCCGAAGGCTGTTCCCGGCACTACCGCCACCTTTTTTGAATAAACCAGCCTCTCGCAGAATTCGTCGCTTGTCAGTCCCGTTGACTTGATGCTTGGGAAAACATAAAACGCACCGTTTGGCGTAAAGCAGTCAAGCCCCAGTCGGTTGAAGGAGTCTACAACATAGCGTCTTCTCATGTCGTATTCCTTGCGCATATTGACAACGTCCTGCCTGCACGACCTGAGAGCGGTCACGGCAGCGTACTGGCTCATGGTAGGCGAACACATGATAGCGTACTGGTGCAGCTTGTGTATGTGCTTTATTATCCCCTCGGGACCTGCCATAAATCCCAGCCGCCAGCCTGTCATGGCGAAGCTTTTTGAAAATCCGTTTATTACTATCGTGCGCTCCCTCATTCCGTCTATTTCGGCTATGGAGCAATGCTCCCCCGAATAGGTAAGCTCGGAATATATCTCGTCGGAAGCCACAAGAATATTCGTCTTTTTCAGCACCTCGGCTATTTCCTCCAGATCGCAGCGGCGCATTATCGCACCTGTGGGATTGTTGGGAAACGGCAGTATGAGCAGCTTGGTCTTGTCGGTTATCTTTTCCTCAAGCTCCTTTGCCGTAAGTCTGAAATCATTTTCCGCCTTGGTCTCTATAACAACGGGAGTTCCGCCCATAAGCGAAACAAGCGGCTTATAGCACACAAAGCTTGGCTCTACCACAAGCACCTCGTCACCGGGATTTACCGTCGCTCTTATGGCAAGGTCGATAGCCTCAGAGCCTCCGACGGTGATGATGACCTCATGCTCAGGGTCGTAATGAGTGTGGATAGTCCGCTGAAAATACTGGGATATCTCACGGCGAAGCTCAATAAGTCCTGCATTTGCCGTGTATACCGTTTTTCCCTTTTCAAGCGTTTCTATAGCCGTCTGGCGTACTTTCCACGGCGTTTTGAAATCAGGCTCGCCCACTCCCAGAGATATTACCCCCTCAACGTGCTGAGCGATATCAAAAAATTTTCTTATGCCCGAAGGCTTCATTTTAACAGCTTCTTTTGAAAGCAGCTTATCGTAATCCATCATGGAGAGATCATTCCTCTTTCGTCGGTATCGTCGTTATTGATTATAATACCGTTTTCCTTGTAATTTTTCAGAACAAAATGAGTAGTTGTAGACTGCACGGCGTCAATTGCGGCAAGTCTTTGTGAAACAAAATGAGAAACATCTCTGATGTTATTTCCGATGACAGAAACAAGTATATCATAACCTCCCGACATGAGCCTTACCGACTCCACCTGTTCATAGGAGGATATCTCGCCTGCTATCTCGTCAAAACCGCTTTGCGACTGAGGAGTTACCTTCAGCTCGATAAGTGCAAAAACAGCACTGCTGTCAAGAGCCGCTTCGTCGATTATCGCCGAATAGCCTTTTATCACTCCGTCTTTTTCAAGCCTTGCTATCTCATCGGCGACCTGCTGCTCGGTCTTGTCGAGCATGACCGCAAGCTCGGCGTTGGAGAGACGGGCGTTGGTTTTAAGCAGCTTTATTATTGAATCCATAAAAAAACCTCCTCTTATCATACGGGCGGCAGCTTTCCGCCTATGATATTATTATACTATCTGACAGCGAAAAAGTCAATCAAAACGGGATAAAAAAGCGCCCCGCAGTGCTGCATGAAACAGCTCTGCGAGGCTTTGATCTGATGTTTTCTCTGATATACATAGGGTCATGAGGGATATTTAAAACATCAGATC
>JBJERD010000151.1:0-3022 GCA_051882095.1 Oscillospiraceae bacterium | reverse complement strand
ATTCTTGAACGTCTCAGAAGCGCAGCGATACGCAGCAGCATTTCCTCCTCGTCAACAGGCTTCACCATGTAGTCGTCCGTGCCGGTTATGAAGCCTTTTTTCTTGTCGGAGGGCGTTTCCTTAGCCGTAACCATGAGTATAGGCGTGTTGTCGCCTGCCATTCTCAGCTGTCTTGTAAGCTCGTAGCCGTCCATTCTTGGCATCATTATGTCGGCGATTATGAGATCCACGTGTTTTCTGTCCATGATATCCAGAGCTTCAACGCCGTCCTTGGCGGTAATTGCTATGTATCCGTTTTCCTCCAGAACATCGGCGGTAAGTCTTCGGGAGTTGTTGTCGTCCTCCACTACCATTATGCTGAACATAGGATGTCTCCTTTCGCAAAATGCATTTTGTCAGATAAATGCTAGCACAAATTTATGAACTGCATATAAACGCAAAGGGGGCGGGCATTTTCTTTAAACACTTACGCACAAGAAAAATGATGTAGGTGCCGTCATTCCCGACAGCTCGTGGGCATATCTTGCGCAGTCTGACTTTTTGCGGAAAAACGAATATGTAGGGTGCGATATTTACATCGCACCGCAAAGCTTTGCATTTGGAATGCATTGCAGCTGCTTTATCTACGCACGATTTCTTTTGATAGCCAAAAGCGGACGCCGCTAAAAACGAGTGTCCGCTCAATCTGTTGAAGTATTTATTTATGTGGGGGAAGGGAAGCCCTCTATCGCAGGGCTTCCCCTCTTTCAAAACAGTCCACCGGACTGTTTTGAAATTCACCCCTTTCGGAGCTCCCTACGGTTAGGGGATTTCGCTCACTGCGGTGAGCGACAAGAGGGCTCCTCGCCCTCTTGACTCCTCGCAAGCCCTTTAAAAAGGGCTTGAGCCTAAACTTTAATTCTTGATGTTTTCTCGGAAGTACAGTGGCGCCGTTAATGAACGCACGTCCGCCTAATTGTCATTTATTACCGTTTGGGTCGATAAATGAGATAGGGTCTATCCATTCGCCGCTGCGCTTTAATCCGAAGTGCAGATGTGACGGCTGCGCTGCTTCGATCTGCGCCGTGTCGCCGATAGCTCCGATGACCTGTCCCGATTCCACCGTGTCGCCTTCCTCAACGGTTATCGCAGCCGAAAGATTGTAATAGTGTCCGATAATGCCGTCTCCGTGGTCGATAGTAATGCAGTTGCCCCACAGAGCGTCCTGCCATATCTTTGTTACCTCGCCTCTGTTCATGGACTTTACCTGCGTACCCGAATCGGCTGCGATGTCAACTCCGTCGTGAGTTTTCCACACTCCGAGAGTTTCAGATCTTACCAGCTCGCCGTTGCTGAACGGATTTATTACCTCGCCGTTTACGGGCATTACGTTAGGCTGGGTGAACAGCTTTTCGTCGGTCTGTTCAGCCGCAGTGCTTGAATCGTCCTTTTCGATGCCGGCGGTCTTTTGGTCAGCCTGACGCTCTGACTGTGATATCGAAGTGTCGGGCAGCGAAAAGGTAAGGTCGTCGTTTATTTTGGATACCGCCTTGTTGTATGCGGCAACTCCTGCGCCGCCGATCGCCAGCAGACAGGCTCCCAGAGTAATGTAAATGCCTTTTCCGCCCACAAGCTTGTGAAGTTTGGTGTCTTTTAGTTTTTTCATAACATTGTTCCTTTCGTCTTAAAGATATCAGCCGATTTGTTTCGGGCGGAAGCTCCGCCTGCGGCGCTTTGCGCAATCGGAAGCGCAAGCCCTTTGGCATTATTGTTGACATAAAATTCTTGCTTATTCACATCAGAGATAAAATATTCGGCACAACCGCACATATACCCACTTACGGCGAAGCCTTTATGTAGCAAAACGTACTAAAATGTAAAAATAAATTTGTGAGGAATGTATATTGGAGAGTCGGCAAAAATATGGTATACTATAATATTATGAGTATGTTTTCTGTAAATTCTGCATAAGAACAGACTGCTTTTTTGCAAAGAGAAAGGAATGAGTTCATATGAGCGTTACTATAAAGGATGTTGCAAGGGAAGCCGGCGTTTCGGTGGCGACTGTATCGAGAGTTTTAAACGGCAGCACCAATGTTTCGGAAAGCTCTTCTAAGCTTGTAAGGGATACTATCGAGCGGCTGAACTATTCACCTAATTTTCTCGGAAGAAATCTGAGAAAATGCGAGACTAATGTTATACTTGTGATAATGCCTACCTCCGATCATTCTCTTTATATGAAAATAGTTGCGGGAATGCAGGCTTACGCCCAGAAGGTGGGATATGATATCATTACTGCGGCTTCAAATTCCGCTACGCAGCATGAAACAAGACAGATGAATATGCTTTACAACCGCACCGTTGACGGAGTTGTTCTGCTGGGAACGCTTTTTGACGCTCAGTCGCTGAACGACCTTGCTTCAAAATACAACATTGCACTTTGCTGCGAGGGCGTTGAGGGAGCAAACGTTCTGACAGTTGCCGTGGACGACGAGCAGGCTGGCTATGACGCTGTTTGCGCTCTTATTAAAAAGGGTCACCGCAAGATAGCTTTTATCGGAACTAATTCTGTTGCCGTTTCGTCATTCAAGAGAGAGGCGGGCTATCTCAGAGCGCTTAAAGACAATGATATTCCCGTTGAACCGGGATATATGTATAAGGGTACATATGATTACTGGCACGGCGGAAAGGCGATGGAGCAGTTTATGTCGCTGGAGGATAAGCCTACGGCTGTGTTTGCAGTTTCGGATATCCTGGCGATGAACGCTATCAGAAAGGCGTGCGAGATGGGGCTTGAGGTCGGAAAAGACGTTTCGGTAATGGGATTTGACAACATTTCCATGTGCGAGATGACCAATCCTTCCGTTTCTACGGTGGAGCAGCCCTGCGAGAAAATGGGCGAGCTGGTAGTCCAGAAGCTTATTGAGAATTTCTCTTCTTCACATAAGGATAATAAGTACTACACGGTGCCTCACAGGATAATTCTCAGAGAATCGACAGGGGACTGAGGTCGGTGCTGCTGATAAGAAAATAAAAAATTGGG
>JBJERD010000150.1:0-3039 GCA_051882095.1 Oscillospiraceae bacterium | reverse complement strand
ACTCGCAAGACTTCGGGGGCGAGGAGCCCCCTTGTCGCTCACCGCAGTGAGCGAATTCCCCTATCCGCAGGGAGCTCCGAAAGGGGTGAATTTCAAAACAGTCCGGTGGACTGTTTTGAAAGAGGGGAAGCCCTGCGATAGAGGGCTTCCCCTTATTATGCAGGTGCTAATTTTACACATATTGCACCGCTTTTTTGCATTACTTTTACAGGTTACAATTGAGTTACAGTTTTTTGATTTCATTATTTCCGCTTGACAATATTCTTATAGTGGTGTAAAATATTTATAGCGGTTTGTGCTTATCAAGCTGCTTTCGCTAGTAATTTCAATTTCGGATAATATGATATTTCCGATGTGTAATAGGAGGCTTATCAATGATATTGAAAAGATTGTTCTGCGTATCGGCTGCTGCTCTGACAGCCTGCATGTGTATGGCGACTTCCGTTTTCGCCGACGCCGAGGAGGAAGAAAAGGTCATAATCCCTTTTGAGGCGGACGAGGAAATGCTTTCGGACGACGATTCTTCTCCGGCAGTTTCCTTTGATACAGCAGACTGGGAGAAATATGTTCATGTTTCTCCGGACGGCGAAGCGATGGGAATAAATATCAAGCAGGATACCGATACTTATTATCAGGGAGCGTCTTTGAAGATATATTCCGATTCGGCGGGTAAGACAGATAAGGATAAGTTCTACAACTGTGCCCAAGGAATAAGAGATTCGGACGGAAATCTGCTTTATCCGAAGGCTTCGGAGGAGGACGCTGTGTTCGTTAATCCGGGCGTAGAGCTGAGAGCTGAGGATTTCGGGCTTTCTTGTTTTGACGGATGTATGATAACGTTTACTTACAGAATGGGAACGGATACGGAAAATAAGCTTATGGAAAATTCCGTGTATGTTTATGCCGTTGACAGCGACTATGAGCGTGTTACCGACAATGCAACAAAGCTTACCTACAATGTTGTTGACAACGACAACGTTTCACAGTACAGAAAGCTTATGCTGTCTGTAGCGCCTGAGGTGAGCGCAACAAGAATAATATTCGAGACGCCTATCCTCAAAAAGCTTGATTCGGATATTTTCTATCTTGACAACATCGGCATCATGACTTCCTTGAAGGACGGAGACAAAAATCTGTATGTCAAAAATCTTGACGGCTTCAACAAAAACGCAAAGCCGCAGGAAATAATCAATGAGATTCAGATCAAGGAAAAGGGCAAGGAGATAAGCGTTCCCGATTCTCCAAAGGAGGAAAAGAGCAGCTTTAACCCCATAATCATAGTTATTGTGATACTGGGCGGCGGTCTTGCTGCTTTGGTAGTTGTGCTTGTTATGAAGCACAGAAACAAGTTCTATTAATAAAAAAACTTTCGGCTTCGCATTGATGCGGAGCCGATTTTTTTCGGCATATCCCGATGTGCAGGCTGGGGCTATTGACAAATTAGTGAAAACGTTATAAAATATTAATATCTGTATTGCATAAGATACTTATGCGATAAGTTATGTGAAGGGAGTAATAGTAATTGATCAATTTTAAGAGGATTTTTACGGGTATCATTACCTGTGCAGTCGCTCTGACAGCTGCGGTTTTTCCTGCAAGTGCAGAGAATGAAGAGTTTACGGCTTATCTTTGCTATGCAGGCGGAGACGGCTCATGCGACGTATGGGACAGCTCGGACAAGGCGCCTGAGGTGAAAATTTCGGGAAACGGCGAGTATACTGTTGAATATACTGCCGACAAGGAGCTTTCTTCCGACGTTACTTTTCTTGGCGTTCAGACTGTAGGTCTGGAGAAGAACAACAAGGTGAACCTCAAAACTGTAAAGGTGACGGCAGATGATAAGGAAGTTGATATTTCGGGTCTGTCAAATCTTTATGTTACGGGAATATGGCAGCTGAAAGTCGTTGAAGACCCCTGCGAGATAGCCGAATTTGAGGGTGCAAAGAGCATCAAGGTGACTTTTGCCGTTGAAGGAGCAGGCGGAGAAGAAGCAGAGGCAGCTTCGGATGAGGCAGCGCCTTCTGATATGCTGACTACTGATTCATCAGCGCCTACTCTGGGATTTGACTCGGACGACTGGGGCGATTATATTGGAATAATCGACGACACCGATTCGGGCGCATATTCCATTAAAAAGGAAACAGATATTGTATATCAGGGAGCTTCGATAAAGCTTACGGCGGCTATTGACAAGACGCCGGATTATTCCACCGATAATGAGACTACAATGGGTGTTGTTCTTGAAGCTGAAAAGTTCGGACTTGAAAACTTTGACGGATACACGCTGAACTTTTACGCAAGATTCAACACAAATGTAGAGGGCAAGCTGTTTGAAAACTCGGTTTATGCTTATGGCGTCAATGCTGACGGGGAGATGACATCTTCTGCCATAAAGAAGATAAACTTTGATACCACATCAAATGTAAACGGCTATGAAAAGCAGTTTGTTACGCTGCCCACAAATTCAAACACCACGAAGATTGTAATAAAGGTTCCGCTTTCAAAGGCGTATGAGGGCGACGTTATGTATTTTGACAACATTACTCTGATATCCTCTCAGAAGGATTCCTCCGACAACGCTTATCAGATAAAAACGCTGGATACCTATAACTCAAAGGCTAAAGTAACAAACACCGGCGACGTTATCAAGCAGAACGAAAAGGAAAACACGCTTGACGAAAGCATCGGCGAACCGGGAGATTCCGACAAGGGCGGATTCAATCCTCTGATAATCGTTATCATTGCGCTTGTTGCGGCTGTGGTAGTCATCATTGTTATTTTTATCATCAAGCACAAGAACAGATATTATTAATATTTTTCATGCGGCGGAGGCTCAGGCTTCCGCCGTAGTTTGTTGTTAAAATGTCAAAAATTAAAGTTTAGGGTCAAGCCCTTTTTAAAGGGCTTGTGGGGGTCGAGGGGGCAAAGCCCCATCGTCGCTCACCGCAGTGAGCGAAATCCCCTAACCGCAGGGAGCTCCGAATGAGGTGAATTTCAAAACAGTCCGGTGGACTGTTTTGAAAGAGGGGAAGCCCTGCG
>JBJERD010000149.1:0-3045 GCA_051882095.1 Oscillospiraceae bacterium | reverse complement strand
AGCTTGATGAGATCATCACCTCGGAGCATTCGCTGTTGCAGAAACTCCGTGCAAGTGGTCTGTCCGATGAGCAGTTGCTGAAACTGATCGGAGGCGGAAACTCTGAGAATGAGAAAAGCGATTCCGCCGATCTTGCCACGACTTCGGTCAGCAGATGAGCTTTACGGATAAAGCGAATCCCTATGAGGATTAAAACTATCCGATAACAAAAAGTGTAGCCGTAAAATACTCAGTCGGCTCAAAACACTGAGCCGATCTTACGGCTATTATGAGGGTGAGAGATAGAAAGCGAAGCCCTCGACTCTAAAGCATAGAGACAGAGAAGCTAAAGGAGTAAAATTCGCTATGAATAAAAATGTTACTGCCGTAGAAAGAGAAAAGGCAGGAAAGATGTTTGAGCTGAACGAGAAGTACAAGGACTTCCCTGAGCGTATCTCGGAATATGAGATCGACGGGAAGAAGTACATCGTTCACAGCCGCTTCGTCGGAGAGAAAAATATCGACGAAGTGATCGGCAGGCTCGCTTTTGAAAGAGCCGTAAAAGAAACACTGGCGTAATTTTGTCGGCAAAGCATTGACTATACCGGCATTTTGCGCTATACTGTAAATGTCGGTATGGTACTGCTTTGATTTGAAAGGAGTTAAAATGGCAAAGCAGACCATTTACAATGCAGGAATTTACGTCCGCCTCTCGCAGGAGGATATGAGAGCCGGCGAATCCCTGTCAATAGAAAACCAGAAACTTATCCTCACCAAGTATGTCAAGGAGCAAGGTTGGAATCTTGTGGATACCTATGTTGATGACGGCTGGAGTGGTACGGACTTCGACAGACCTGCGGTGCAGAGACTGCTGTCCGATGCTCAGTCGGGAAAGATAAATCTTATCATCTGCAAAGACCTCAGCCGTTTTGGTCGTAATTATATCGAAGTCGGCAGATATGTGGATTACATTTTTCCGAGTTACAATATCCGCTTCATCGCTCTCAACGATAATGTGGATACCGCAAGCAAGGATACCTCAGCACTTGACATGATGCCAATTGTGAATTTGTTCAACGAATGGCACGCCGCTTCTACGAGTAAGAAGATCAAGGCAGTTATCGAAGCAAACGCAAAGGCAGGCAAGTACCGCACAACCTGCGCTCCGTTCGGGTACACAAAAGGTGATGATCCGAATCATCTACCTGTGATCGATCCCGATGCAGCACCTATCGTCCGCAATATATTTGAAATGAGAGCAAGTGGTATCAGTCCGCATCACATTGCTGATAAGCTAAATGAGGACGGCGTGCCGATCCCCTCGGATTACTACTATGCAAAACTCGGCAAGCCCAATCCTCGCCGTACAAGACATCTGTGGAGTCCCGAAACGGTACGGCAAATACTTCACAATTACACCTACCTCGGACACCTCGTTCAGCTCCGCACAAGAACTGTATCCTACAAAAATCATAAGGTCATCAAAAACGACGAGGAAGATATGATCGTTGTGAAAAATACGCACGAGCCTATCGTTTCTCGGGAGCTTTGGGACAGGGTGCGTGAGATGGAGCAGTCGGTGTCGCAGGGCAAGCGTAACTCGGACGGCTATGTTGCTAACCTCAGCGGACTTATTTATTGTCAGGATTGCGGTAATAAGGTTCGGCTGTGTTGGAACAACACCCGTCATCAGCGTGGCGGTCCTCGTGAATTCTATCGTCACAATTTCAACTGCACATCATATCTGAAATACGGAAAACGCTATTGTCCGAGTCACTACATCAAGATGAAAGACATGGAACGTATCGTACTTGAAGATATTCGCAGTCTCGCTCAGCTTGTTGTAAAGGACGAGGAAAAGGCAAAAGCGGAATTCCTCGCTCGCAAGGCGAAACACCACGAGGAGCAGTATTCCGTTGACACCAAGAAGCTGACAGATGGCAAATACCGCTTGCAGGAGCTTGACACGCTGATCCAGAATATCTACGAGGATAAAGTCCTTGGCAAGGTGTCAGAGGACGTAGCGATGAAGCTGATAGCGAAGTATGAGACCGAACAGAAAGAGCTGTCCGCAGAAGTTACTGACCTTGAAGAAAAGTTCTCCACGATCAGGCAAGACGAAGAAGATGTTACCATGTTCATGGAGCGTCTGAGAAAGTACACCGATGTGCAGGAGCTTACCCGTGAGATGTGCTTAGAGCTGATCGAGTATATCACACTTGATGCCTATGTCGAGGGGCAGCCCCGTGAGATCTACATATACTACAAGCTACTCGATGAACCTCTGAAAGACAAAAGAAGCCTGTTTTAAGGCGTATTTACGTTATTTATCAATCATACGAAAGTGTGTTACTATTTGGCAAGGGGACTACAGCGAACACTTATGCTCATCTTGACTATTCAAGCAAGCAAAGATCGGCTCAACAGATAGCGGCTCTGCTCAGCAGTCAGTAAAGGTTTATATAAAAAATATGTCCTGTGCAAAAGTTTTAACGTTTTGCACAGGACTCGAAAAAAATCGTAAGTGTTAGAAAAATGTTAGATATGAACAGCCGTTCATAAATAACAAATGCCGCAAACGGCGTGTTTACGGCATTTTGTGGCAGGGGCAGAAGGGATCGAACCCTCGGCACGCGGTTTTGGAGACCGCTGCTCTACCTGCTGAGCTATACCCCTTAATTGTGGTGGGCCATCGGGGACTCGAACCCAGGACCGACCGGTTATGAGCCGGTTGCTCTAACCAACTGAGCTAATGGCCCACAATATAAAAAGAATCAAGCAAAATGATATTTGCTTGACCTTCTGCATTAATGTTAACTGCCCGAAAGGTCAAGGCAAATAACACCAAAATGGTGACCCGTGGGAGAATCGAACTCCCGTCGCCGGCGTGAGAGGCCGGAGTCTTAACCGCTTGACCAACGGGCCAAATTGGTGCACCATCGGGGACTCGAACCCAGGACCCACTGATTAAGAGTCAGTTGCTCTACCATCTGAGCTAATGGTGCATATAAGTCGGCGAGACCTATTTTACCGGGCCGTTGCCAGCCAAGTATCGTTGGCGAAGAT
>JBJERD010000148.1:0-3091 GCA_051882095.1 Oscillospiraceae bacterium | reverse complement strand
GAGAACGGACGATATCTATTCGCTGCGCACCGACAATTATTTAGAGGTGTGTACCGACCCGTACAAGTATCTTTGAAACGGAGGTTCTGCCGCAGCGCAGAACTTACATATATATAACCGTCTATATCAGAAAGGAACTTACATAATGAGTATTTTTAACGCTGTCATCCAGGCGATAATACAGGGACTGACCGAATTTCTGCCTGTGTCCAGTTCGGGACATCTTTCACTTTATCAGCATTTCACAGGCAACAGCGGCGAGGGTGCGCTGTTGTTTTCCGCTGTGCTGCATCTGGGCACTCTTGTGGCGGTCTTTCTGGCATTCAGAAAGACAATAATCGCTCTTATAAAAGAGCTTGGCAGTCTGATAAAGGACGTTTTTACAGGCAAGTTCAAGTGGAAGCAGATGAACGGCGAGCGCAGAATGATAATGATGATAATAATATCTACCCTGTGTCTTATCCCGTTTATGTTCTTCAAGAGCTGGTTTGAGGGGATTTCAGAGGACGGCAGCATTTTCGCCGAGGGACTTTGCTTCCTTTATACAGCAGGCATACTTTTCATGTCGGACAGATGCATCAAGGGTAAGAAAACTCCCAAGGATATCAAGACTAAAGACGCTGTTACCGTGGGATTTTTCCAGGGCGTAGCTCTCCTTCCGGGAGTATCCCGTTCAGGCTCTACGATTTCGTCGGGACTTTTCTGCGGCTTCACCCGTGAAACAGCGGTGCAGTATTCGTTTATTCTTGGAATACCCGCAATTCTGGGCGGCTGCCTGCTTGAGATAAAGGACGCCGTTGAAACAAAAGCAGGAGTAGAGATACTCCCGTGCATAGTAGGATTTATTGTTGCGGCTTTTGTGGGCGTGTGCGCCATAAAGCTGGTAGACTGGCTTGTCAAGTCGGATAAATTCAAGGTGTTTGGTTATTACACCTTTGTTCTCGGAGTAATAGTTATCGTGATATCCATAATCGAAAAGTTTATGGGTCACGCAATAATGTTTGGATAATAGTTTGTTTTACAGGACTGCCATGTGCGGTCTTGTAGTGTTATTACTGAAAAAAATACGGTGGTGAAAAGATAAATGGCGGCAGCTAACAAAACCGCTGGTGCAAAAAAAACACAGAACAGCAAAAGCAAAACAGGCTCAAAAACGGTAAAAAAACTGCCCAAGAACACTTCCAAGCCTGCAAATACAAAGGGCGCTCAGAAAAAAACTTCGGGCGGCAGAAGTACCGCCGATGAAGTAAGAGCAAAGGAGTCAAGACGTTTCTGGTCTTACATACTCTTTTTCTGCGGAGTTCTGGAGCTTCTGGTCACCTTTGTAAGAGGCGACGGACTGTGGACAAGCCTGTTTGAATTGAACAGAGGCATATTCGGAGCGTCGGTCTTCATAATGGGACCGATGATAATTTATGTTGCTCTCCAGATAGCCTCCGACAAAGCCCAGAATACCATAGTTGCAAGGGTGATACAGGGACTTGCCCTTATGCTGCTTATAAGCGCAACTGCGCAGGTGCTTTTTGTGGGCAGCGTTGACGGTACGACCATGCTTTCAAAGCTGAAAGGTCTGTATAATGACGGAGTAAAGCTGAAAGGCGGCGGAGTCGCCAGCCTGATAATAGGCTTTCCTCTGCTTGCGGCTTTCAAGAGGGTGGGAGCGGCGATAATAATACTTCTTCTGGATTTCACCTTTATAATGCTGCTTACAAATCTTACTCTGCCCGACCTGTTCAAAGCCATTTCAAAGCCCTTTGTTGGCGGCTATAAGGCGGTCAGCGAGGATCATATGCAGCGAGCTGCTCAGTCCCCCAAGGAGCCTAGATCTCCCGTGGAAAAGTCTGTATCCGACAAAAAGGAGAAGAAGGAGAAAAAGGTTCGCATTGATATTGCAAAATACTATCAGCCCGACCCCGAAGAGGAGCAGGAGCAGGAGGAAGACATTTTCCCCTATGTGGGAGAAACGGACAGCACCTTGTCGGACGATATCCCCGACATAAAGCTGCCGATGAAGCCTGTCAGAGCGCCTAAGCCGATAAAAGCAAAGGAAGAGCCTGCCGAAGAGGACGAAAGCGCTTCAAAGGAAGAACTGAAAAAGATAATCGAAAAGGCGGTAGCAAAGGAACAGGAAAAGATAGAAGAAAAGATACAGCAGGAAGCCGCAGCCGAGCAGCATAGAGAGGTCTATGTTGACGAAAGCGGTCAGACTTCCATGCTGGAGCAGGAAAAAACAGTGCCTGCATATTCCTATCCCCCTGTGGACATTCTGAAATATTCCGACAATGCTACGCCGCCTGAGGTGGCGCAGAGGGAGATAGAGGAAAAATCCCAGAAGCTTGTTGAAACGCTGGAGACCTTCGGAGTAAAGACCCGTATAATCGGCATACACCGAGGTCCTGCTGTAACAAGATACGAGCTTCAGCCTGCCGCAGGAGTAAAGGTAAAGCAGATAACAAATCTTGCGGACGATATTGCTCTTAACCTTGCGGCAAACGGAGTAAGAATAGAAGCGCCTATCCCCGGAAAGGCGGCTATCGGTATTGAGATACCAAACGTCCACCGTGACAGCGTTTCGCTGAGAGAGCTTATAGACAGTGAGGAATACCGCAGCGCAAAGGGCAAGCTGACCTTTGCTGTGGGTAAGGATATCGAGGGAAAGATAGTTATCGGAGATATCGCATCAATGCCCCATATGCTTATTGCGGGAACTACCGGTTCGGGTAAATCGGTGTTTACAAACTCCATAATACTGAACATTTTATTTCATGCCACCCCCGACGAGGTAAAGCTTATTCTGATCGACCCCAAAAAGGTTGAGTTTCCAATGTATAACGGAATACCCCACCTGCTGATACCTGTAGTTACCGAGCCTTTGAAGGCTGCCGGAGCGCTGGGTTGGGCGGTTAACGAAATGATGAGAAGATACAAGCTTTTTGAAGCAAACGGAACGAAAAATCTTGAGGATTACAATCAGTTCCTTGACGAAAACCCCGAGCTTGAACGTCAGCATCTGCCGCAGATAGTAATTGTGGTGGACGAGTTTGCCGACCTTATGCTTGCGGCAAAATCCGAGGTGGAGGAGTCGGTAATG
>JBJERD010000147.1:0-3099 GCA_051882095.1 Oscillospiraceae bacterium | reverse complement strand
GATAACATCGTATACACCTTCCATTGCTACGACCCGTTTATTTTGACTCATCAGGGCGCTTATTGGGTCGAGGGAATGCCTTCGGATTTCCGCATATCATATCCGGGCAGCGTTGCAGATTACCGCAAGAAGATAATCGAAACAGGCTTTACTCACATACAGACCTATATGGAGGTTCAGACCGAGACCTTTACTCCCGATTATTTTGAAAGCAGATTTATAAACGCAGTCAAGCTCTGCGAGGAAAGAAACGTTCCTATCTACTGCGGCGAATACGGTGTGATAAATCTTGCTTCGCCCGAATCCACTCTTAACTGGTATAAGGATATCAATGCGGCGTTCCAAAAGCTTGGAATTGCAAGATGTGCATGGAGCTACAAAGAAGTGGATTACGGTCTTTCCGACGAGCATATGGCTTCTGTTATCGACAAACTGACAAATTTCTTCTGATTTATAATAACTTCCTTGAAAACGGGCTCTGCGCTATGCAGGGTCCGTTTTTCGCTTGATAGTATTTATCAGAATTTTGGGGCGAATATTCAGAATTAAGTTTATAATATTTATATATATCTTAAAATTTTGATATATTTCCGCCTCTGCCGCAATTATAATTAAGATACAGTAATAAACGTGAAGCAGCATAGGGCTGCAACTTGAAAAAATGGAGGAGATCATTATGAAAATCAGAAAAATGTTTGTTGGCTTCACAGCAGCTGCTCTTGCAGCGTCATGCATGGCTATCACAGCTTCGGCAACAAAGCTCAGCGACGTTGCTTATCCTACCGAGGATAACGCTGAGATCAACGACGCTTATTATTCCATTGGTGCAATGCCTTTCTTCATGACTCAGGAATGGAACTGGAACCAGGGCGACTGGGTCGGCATTTCCGATGACGGAAAGATCGAGATCAATTATTCTATCAGCCCCATTCTTGCCGATAAGTCAATGTCCGGCAAGGGTACTCTGGGAGATATGGGCGTTATGGTCTGCAATCTGCCTGCCGACAGCTTCCCTTATGACGTTAAGATATCGGACGCTAAGTTCGTTAAGGACGACGGCACAGTTGTTGAACTTCCTTCGGTAAATGCTATCACTTCGGCAGAAGAGGACGCTGAGGGTGGATTCAGAATACACATCAGACCAACCGACGAGGTTGACGAGGAAACAGGCGAGGTTTTGAAAAAGGCTGTTCCCGAGGTTGCAGGCTGGGAAGAAGAGGGTTCATTCAACGGCGGTACTCTTTCCATGACTATCGACTTTGTTGATGTAACTCCTGCCGAGGAAGAAAAGCCTTCCGACGAGGAAAAGCCCGCTGAGGAAGAAAAACCCGCTGAGGAAGAAAAACCGGCAGAAGAAAAGCCTTCCGAGGAAGCTAAGCCCTCTGAGGAAGAAAAGCCTGCTGAGGAAGCTAAGCCCTCAGACGACGTTAAGCCTGCCGATGACAACTCACAGACAGGTGCAGGAGAGGTTCTGTTCGGCGGCGCAGCTCTTGCGGCAGCAGCTTTGATAATATCCAAGAAGAAATGATCCGGAGGTGTCCGAAATGAATAAAGCTAAAAAAATCGCAGCCTTTACAGTTGCGCTCTGCTCGGCTTTTGCAGTTGCTTCATGCGGCAAAGGAAGCGATGAATCGTCAGCAATGAAGGAAAAGAAGCTCAAGGAAACTCAGCAGGAGATAGTAAACCGTCTTGCAGACAGCATGACCGAAACAAGAGAGCTGGAAAACTCCACAATAAAGTGGTTCTCTTTCTGGGATATCAATCCCACCTCTTCGGAGGATAAGGAGATAGGTGCTGACCTTGCGCTGTTCCAGACAAAGTACAACGGCAAGGTTGAATATGTTCAGACCACATGGGAGAAAAAGTTCGATGACCTTGGCGCTCTTGTAATGTCAAACAACTCTCCCGACTTCACAGGCGCTGACGATATGGACCTTTTCCCCAAGGGCGCTATCAAGCAGATGATCGAGCCAATCGACGATTATATCAATTATGATACCCCTCTCTGGAACGGCATGAAAACTTCGGGAGACAATTTCAGTCTTCAGGGCAAGCACTATGTTGCGGTGGTAAGAAACGACCCTGCATACGTTGTTATCTACAACAAAAACACTATTGCGGACAACGGTCTGGACGACCCGGCAGAACTCTTTGAAAAGGGCGAATGGAACTGGGATACATTCAGCGATATGTGCGTGGAATTCACAGACGCTTCCGCAGAGAAATACGCTCTTGACGGCTGGTATTATGAAAAGGCTCTCCAGCAGTCTTCGGGTGTTCCGCTTATAGGCATAAAAGACGGACAGCTTGTAAACAACATTGCAGACCCCACCATCGGAAAGGCTCAGAATATGATGTATGAGCTGCAGAAGAACAAGGTGGTTTATCCGAAGAACGAAAACAGCTGGAAGCTCAGAGGAGATGTTGTAGGAAACGGAATAGGCTCAGGACTTACGCTGTTCTATCCTATCGGACTTTGGGCGATAGAGGACGGTCTTGACGCTACCACCGCTTACGGTGATATTTCATCGGGCGAAGTAATGTTTGTTCCCGTTCCCTGCGACCCCGACAGTGATGTTACATATATCCCGTCAAGAATACACGGCTACTGCATAGTAAAGAACGCTTCAAACCCCGAGGGCGTTGCCGCATTCCTTGACTGCGCAAGAAGCTGCGAGATAGACGAGGCTGCACATCAGATCACTATAGACCAGCTGAAAGACGATTACGGCTGGTCTGATGAAATGCTGGAGATGCGTGAAAAAGTATATGAGCTTTCTGCTGCAAACCCCGTATTTGACTTTGAGCAGGGAGTTTCGCCCGACCTCAATTCTATCTGCGACACCGCTATCAGATGCACTATGAATCCACAGGAAACAACGCCGTGGTCAACTGTAGTTCAGGAAAACGAAAAGGCAATTGACTATCTGCTGGCAGATGCAATAGCCTCAATGAACGAATAAAATATTTCATTATATTATTTTCTCCAATCGGTAAAGGCGGCAATTTTTTGCCGCTTCAGCTTGTCGAAAAAGTGTCAAAAGTTAAAGTTTAGGGTCAAGCCCTTTTTAAAGGGCTTGTGGGGGTCGAGGGGGCAAA
>JBJERD010000146.1:0-3137 GCA_051882095.1 Oscillospiraceae bacterium | reverse complement strand
GGCATCACGGTGAAATGCCCCACGGTATGCGTCATCCTCAGGTAGCTCTTGACAACGCTAAGCAAAATTTTGCTATTTCTAAACGTGAAGAGGATATGATAGTAAAGCATATGTGGCCGCTTACCATTAAGTTTCCAAAGTATGCCGAAAGCTATGTTATCGTAATGATAGACAAGTACACAGCCGCTCTTGAGATCGGCACGCATATTTCAAGATTACTTAAGGATAAGTACAAAACCTTGTCTAAAGTAAAAAAATGATCGGATCTATATGACAGCCGCTTTGTCTTTGACAGACAGGGCGGCTTTCTTTTTTGCAGAAAATGATGTGTTTTTTATTAATATTATACAATAATGCTTGACATTTATTTTGGTTCATGGTAAAATTAAATAAAAATAAAGTCTTTTATTAACGGCTGTATTGCACAAAACAAATAGTCTAAAAGGAAGAATCTGCAATGTTTAAGGGTGAGAGAAACAACTATAAAATAATCGGTATATGCTGCGCAGGTATCCAGACCGAAAGCGTAAGGGATATTGTTATGTCCATAAGCAGAAAAGCAGGCGAGCACGGTTACAGAGTTCTGCTTTTCAATGCTTTTACCGATATGTATTATGATACTGTTTATACAAGAGGCGAGGAGAGTATTTATCGACTCATAAATCCCAAGCTGCTGGACGCTCTTGTTGTTCTTCCTGTTTCCATAAAGAACGAAAGAGTGACCGAAAGCATTATTTCGGCTGCCAAGGCTGAAAATATTCCGGTGATCTCCGTAGATGAAAAGATAGACGGCTGTTTTAATCTGATGTTTGACTATGTTGATACGTTTGAAGAGATAGTCAGACACGTTATAGAGCATCACAAATGCAGAACTGTCAATTTTATTGCAGGAATGAGGGACAACGAGTTTTCGGACAGCAGGATAGAGTGCTTTAAAAAGGTCATTGCCGAAAACGGTATCGAGTTTGACGAAAGACGTCTGGGGTACGGAGATTTCTGGGAAGATCCCACAGTCAAGGTCATGAATGATTTTCTGTCAAGCGGTCTTCCGATGCCTGAGGCTATTATCTGCTGTAACGACGCAATGGCGATAACTGCTTGCAGAATATTGAGAGAAAACGGATATCGTGTTCCGGAAGATGTGATCGTCACAGGCTTTGACGGTATAGAGCTTGAAAAGTATACCACTCCAAGGCTTACCACCTCCGCAGCGGATATCAGCGGTCTGGGCGAGGTGGCGCTGGACGCAATTGAAAAGCTGACAAGAGGGGAAAAGGTTCCCGACACGGCGGAAATACCGTTTCATATGGTGGTTTCACAGTCCTGCGGCTGCGTTTCATTCAACGCTCAGGAGGTAAGCGATAAGATACTGGAGCTTTACAGGAGAATATCCAACTCCGAGGGGCACGAGGCCCATATGTTTTCTTATCTTGCAAGGTCGGTGGACTGCAATACTCTCAACGGAATGGGCAGGATAATGTCACAATATGCCGACTTACATTCGTGGTGCTGCGTGAATATGGATTTTCTTGAACAGACTCCTCAGGAGAAACGGTATAACGAAAAGTTTACCAAAGAAATGTTTACGCTTATGAAGTGCGTAGAAGATGAGTTTTCAAACGGAATGATTTTTCCCACATCTCAGCTTCTTCCCGATTTTGAAGAGGCGCTTGAAAAGCATATGTATCTGATGTTTATGCCGATACACTATCAGGACGAAGTCCTCGGTTATGAGGTCGCAGCGATAAGTACCGAGAATTTCAATTTTCAGAATACTCACAGATTTCTCAGCAACACTAATCAGATAATGGAGAATTTTAAAAACCGTATCCGTCTTGAACAGGCTTACGCCGAGATGGCGGAGATGCATATGAGAGACCCGATGACGGGTATCTATAACCGCAGAGGCTTTTATAATTACGCCGAAAAGCTTATCAGAAAGTGCAATAAGAGCGGTAAGAACGCCGTTATATTCTCGGTGGATATGGACGGCTTGAAGAATATAAACGATACTTACGGTCACAATGAGGGCGACAGGGCTATCAAGATAATTTCTGATTCGCTTACCGAATGTTCTCACCACGGCGAGATATGTTCACGCTTTGGCGGAGATGAATTTATAGTAATGGTTGCTGCCGATAATTCTCAGGAGTACGTCAGGGATTTCACCGACAGGGTGGAGCAGTCGATAGAGCGGTTAAGGAGCGGCAGCGGTCTGGAATACGGTATCAGGATAAGCTGCGGAGCGGTCTCGGTGGATTGCAGCTCTGTTGACGAGCTTGATGAGTTCATACGAATGGCAGATCTGAAAATGTACGAGCAGAAACGCCGTCATAAACGAAGCAGAAATAATGCGCAGTGAAAGAATATCATATATACTTCTATATACTTCAGTGAAAGAAGGTGGGGGTTCACGCACGGTAAGATACTTATTCTCATATGCGTGAACGAAAATTATGAGGGAAGAAAACGTAAAAATCCGTGAAAGAATGCGTGAAGTTCTTAACCGTGAAAGCGGCGGCGTGTATTTCTACATAAATTACAGAGAAGGCTCGTGGTATGTTGAAAAAAACAACATCATGCCCGAGTGCATGGAGTCCGAAACGGACGACCCTGTGCAGGCGATCCTGAAAAGCGGAAGGGTAAATGCCGGCGATCATCAGCTTTTTGTTGATTTTGCGGAAAAGCTGCGCCTTGGCGTAGAAAGCGGTATACCCGATGAAAGAATGATGATAACCTTCAGGCTCAACAGCGACGACGGTTCAAGCAGGTGGTATTCAATGCGCCTGTTTCTTCTAAAGGACAGGCATTTAAGAGTTACCGAGGCTGCGGGACGTCTGGCATTGATGTCCGACAAGGAGGTCATGGAGAGGAACGTTCTGTATTATTACTCCGCCGATCAGAATCCAACTTTCTTTGTGAGCCTTATTGATAAGTGCATAAAGGAAAACACCGATATCAATTACGCTTTCATTCAGTTCGACGTTGTGAAATTCAAGCTGATAAACGATACTTACGGTGAAGCCGTGGGAACCGAGCTTCTGCATTTTTTCCAGGATACGCTTGGTGTTTACTGTCACGAGGGACAGCTCTATTCAAGGCTTACGGCTGATGTGTTCATGGTAGTTACTCCGTAT
>JBJERD010000145.1:0-3142 GCA_051882095.1 Oscillospiraceae bacterium | reverse complement strand
AGGAGCTTGGGGCGCAGAAGGTAGTTTCAAGAGCGGCGAGAGACGTTCACGCCAAATTTCTGCTGAGAAACGGCGCTGACGAAGTGGTTTATCCCGAAAAGCAGCTGGCTTCATGGACGGCTATAAGATACACCGCCGACCACATTCTTGACTATATCCAGCTTACCGACGATTACGCCATTTTTGAGGTGTCCATACCAAAAACGTGGATAGGCAAAACGGTAGGACAGATAGATATCAGAAAAAGATACAACATAAATATCATGGCGCTGAAAAAAGGCTCCAGACTTTATCCCAACATTTCGCCCGAGACTATGCTCAACGAGACAGACACCATGCTTGTTATGGGCGAATATGCAACTATCCAGAAGTGTTTTCACATCTGACCGCAGCAGCTTGACGGCTTGCAAATCGGTAAATAATAAGCTATAATAAACAGGAGCGGATATCCCGCTCCTGAAATTTTAGGTGCGGTTTGCCGGATCTTCAAACCTTACCGACCGTGAAAGGAGAAACAGCCGTGAGCGGAAAGCTTAAAATATTTTTCGGATACGTCAAGAAAACGGGAGAGACCGCCGCCGTGATCCTTCTGGCGACGGTGATAGGTCTGCTGTTTGAGCGTTTCGGCATAAACGAAGCCAACATCATCACCGTTTATATACTGGGTACACTTATAATTTCTGTTTTAACATCTCACAAATGGTACAGCATTGCCGCTTCGCTTGTAAGCGTTATTCTGTTCAACTTCTTTTTCACCGAACCGAAATTCACCTTCAACGTATATGATTCGGCTTATACCATCACTTTTCTTGTGATGTTTATTTCTGCCTTTATCACAAGCAATCTGGCGGCAAGGTTAAAAAGCTCGGCAAAGCAGTCGGAGCTTACCGCCTACAGGACTAAGCTGCTTTTTGAGACCAACAAGCTTTTGCAGCAGGCGCATGATGAAAAGGCAGCCGCTTCGGTCACTGCAAATCAGCTGGCTAAACTACTAGGCAGAGATATAGTTTTTTACCCTTCGTCAAAGGACGGGCTTTTGCAGCCTGAGGTCTTTTCTGCCGACCAAAAGTCTGACGTCGGTCTGTACACCTCAGATGAGGAAAGAGAAGCCGCCCGGTGGACGTTTAAAAACAACAAGTGTGCAGGCGCTGAGACGGACACCTTTTCGGGAGCGCTTTGCCGGTATCTTGCGGTGAGAGTAAACGACAGCGTTTACGGAGTTGTGGGCATCGCAGAAAATAATGAGCCGCTTGACTCATTTGAAAACAGCATCGTTCTTTCTATCGTGGGCGAATGTGCCCTCGCCGTTGAAAATCTGAGAAACATCAAGGAAAAAGAAAACGCTGCGGTGCTGGCTAAAAACGAACAGCTGAGAGCCGATCTGCTGCGCTCCATATCTCACGACCTGAGAACTCCTCTTACGGCGATATCGGGCAACGCAGATATTCTCATCTCCAGCGCCGACAACATGGACGCAGAAAAGCGAATGAGCCTTTACAAGGACATTTACGGAGATTCGCAATGGCTGATAAGCCTTGTGGAAAATCTGCTTTCGGTCACAAGGATAGAAGACGGAACAATGAAAATAAGGCAAAGCTCGCAGCTTATCGAAGAGGTCGTCAACGAAGCTGTTTCCCACATGGAAGGCAAAACAGGCACACGCAGCATACACGTTTATCAGCCCGATGAATTTCTTATAGCAAAGGCTGACGCTCGTCTTATCGTTCAGGTGATAGTCAATATTCTTGACAACGCAGTGAAATACACGCCCGACGGTTCACGGATCGATATAAACGTTATGCGGCGGGGCGATCGTATAGTCGTTGAGATATCCGACAACGGACCGGGAGTTCCCGATGATGCCAAGCCCAAAATATTCGATATGTTTTATACTGCCGAAACAAAGATCGCAGACAGCCGCAGAAGCATGGGACTGGGACTTGCCCTGTGCAGGTCGATAATAACTGCTCACGGCGGAAGCATATCGGTGCGTAACAACACGCCGACGGGAGCGGTGTTCAGCTTCGATCTGCCGGCGGAGGAGGTAAATCTGCATGAATAAACCAAATATTCTGATAGTAGAGGACGACAGTGCAGTGAGAAATCTTATCACTACTACTCTTGAAACTCACGATTACAAGTATCTCAAAGCCGCCAACGGAAAAACGGCTCTTATGGAGGCTTCCACTCACAAGCCTGACATAATACTTCTCGACCTTGGTCTGCCTGATATCGACGGGATCGAGATAATAAAGCGCATACGCACATGGACGAACACACCTATTATCGTTATAAGCGCAAGAAGCGAGGACACCGACAAGATAGAAGCTCTCGATTCGGGTGCGGACGATTATCTCACCAAGCCTTTCTCGGTGGACGAGTTGCTTGCAAGGATAAGAGTGACTCAGCGCAGACTTGCGGGAATGAACGGCGGCGGTCAGTCGGACAGGTCGGAATTTATAAACGGTGAGCTTAAAATAGATTACGCCGCAGGCAGCGTTTTCATGAACGGCAAAGAAATTCATCTTACTCCTATCGAATACAAGCTGCTGTGTCTGCTTTCCAAAAACGCAGGAAAGGTGCTGACCCACACTTTCATAACCCATGAGATATGGGGAAGCTCATTTGAAAACGACATAGCCTCGCTGCGTGTTTTCATGGCGACTCTCAGAAAAAAGCTTGAAAGCAATTCCGAAAAGCAGCAGCAGTATATTCAGACCCACATCGGCATAGGCTACAGAATGAACAAGCTGTAAAAAAGACGAGGCTGTTGCATATCATAAAACCAAACGGGCGACCTGTGGTCGCCCGTTTTTTATGATTATATAATTGTACAACAGCCTGTTTATCAAAATATCACGGGCGTCAGCCCGAACCTTAATTGTCAATTGTCAACTGTCAACTGTCAATTGTCAAGCCACGTCTCTCATGATTATATAGGTAAGATAAGCGGCATAGGAAAGCACGAAAACAGCGCCTTCAAGCTTTCCGATAGTTTTTCTTGTGGCTGCGAAAATATAGCACATTATGCTTGCCGCAAGAACGCAAAGGGAGTCTATCATGTTCTCCATTGTGACGGTGAATGGCGCAATTGTCATGGAAAGTCCCATAACAAGCAGTATGTTGAACAGGTTTGAGCCTA
>JBJERD010000144.1:0-3142 GCA_051882095.1 Oscillospiraceae bacterium | reverse complement strand
CCCCGACCTGATACTTCTGGACGGCGGTCAGGGTCATGTCAATACGGTAACTCCCATAGTCAGACAAATGGGTATAACTGTACCGATTTTTGGACTGGTAAAAGACTCAAAGCACCGCACAAGAGCAGTCGCCACAGGCGGCGGAGAAATAAGCCTTACAAAATCAAGAAGCGCTTTCAACCTTGTCACCCGTATACAAGACGAGGTGCACCGCTACGCTATAACCTATCAGGCTCAGAAGCATAAAAAAACTTCCTATCAGCTGGAGCTTACCAAGGTTAAGGGCATCGGCGAGAAAAAAGCGGTAAAGCTTATGACAGAGTTCAAGACTAAGGATAATCTGAAAAAAGCCACCGTGCAGCAGCTTGCAAAAGCCGCAGGAGTAAACGAAGAAACCGCACAACAGCTTTTCCGGCTTATCAAAGAAATGTAACAGAACAGGAGTATCAATATGACAGAGCATGAGCGTTATCTGCGCTTTGAAAAGATGTTGACCGATGTTTATTCACGTCATCGCACCATATCACAGCAGCTTGATGAGCTGAAAGCACAGGGCAAGGATAAAACCTACCGTTTCAGAGAGCTGATGGGCACAAAGCTTTCAGACAGCTATGTTATCAGCCTTTTTCAAGCCTACGGTCTTGAGGAAATACAGTCAGCGGAGGAATAAAAATGAACGCAATCGAATACGTTTCGGGATTTTCACGCCTGGGAAAAAAGCTTGAAGATCTCAGCAGGATAACATCACTTATGCAGGCGGTAGGAGACCCGCAGGACAAGCTTAAATTCATTCATATCGCAGGAACAAACGGCAAAGGCTCAATGGCGCAGATGTTCAGCGAGATTTTTATAAACGCAGGCTATACAACGGGTCTTTTCACCTCGCCTTATATCGTTGACTATACCGACCGCATAAAGGTCAACAACGAAAACATTCCGTTGCCTGAGCTTGAAAAGATAATCGGAAAGATTCGTCCTGCCGTGGAAGAACATCCCCTGCGCAGCGACTTTTCTCAGTTTGAGATCACTCAGGCGATAGCCTTTACCTACTTCGCCGAGAAAAAATGCGACGTGGTGATACTTGAAGCAGGTATCGGCGGACTTCTTGACAGTACAAACGTAATCAAATCGCCCATAGTTTCGGTCATCGGCTCGGTGGACTTTGACCATACCGCCGTGCTGGGAGATACACTTGAAAAGATCGCATTTCAGAAGGCAGGAATAATAAAGCGCCGCTGCCCCTGCGTGCTTGCTCCCGGAAACAGCATGGAGGTCGTCAGAACATTCAGAGAGCAAGCCGCCGACCGTGAAGCAATGCTGAACATTCCTAATCTGAGCCTTTGCAGAGTAGAAAAAAGCGATATTTGCGGCAGCACGTTTTTCTATCGTGGGGAGAAATACGAGACCTCAATGGCAGGACTGCATCAGGTGTCAAATGCCTTGACCGTTATCGACGCAATGCGACTGGCAGCGGAGAAAATACCCATTACGCAGGAAAATATAGCGGCAGGAATAAAGAGCGCCAAGCTTTTCGGCAGAGTTGAGGTCATAAAAAAGCAGCCGCTGACCATACTTGACGGAGCGCATAATCCCGACGGAGTGAAGGCTCTTTCCTATGCTCTGAAAGGTCTGGGGGAGAGAAAAATAAATGCCGTGATAGGAATTCATAAGGATAAAAACGCAGCGGAAGCGGTGAAATATCTTGTACCGCTTGTTGACACCTTTGTGACAGTTGACGGATTTTCCGACCGTGACCTTGATAAAAGAGAGCTGGCGGAGATCATAAAAAACGCAGGCGGAAGAGCGGTTATCGGCGGCGGAGATATCATGCAGGAGATAGAGAAGCTGCAAGGAGAAAATCCGAGCGGAGCGACAGTGATATGCGGTTCATTGTTTTTAGCCGCATATGTAAAACAGCATAGCTAGTATTCGCAAGAAAAAAAGCGCCGCAGGCACTCGCCGGTGCAGGGCGGCGTTAGCCCTGCCTGAGGAAAAGTCTTCCTCGACAAGCTCGTAAGACTTTGAGGGCGAGCAGCTCCCCTTGCAGGGTATGGGACAGAGTCCCATTCGGCGCAGCCGACAAGGCACTGCGCAAAACAAAAATAGAAGCAGAAACGACCACCAATCAAAACCCATAATAGAACACCAAACCGCAGTGCCGAAAAACCTATCCTCCCCCACGAACAGGAAGAAGAGCAAAGTCTTCGCAGAAGACTTCGCGATTTCTTCCGTCCCGAGGAGCAGGAACGAGGGGCGATAAATGTAGGGGTCGATGCCCACATCGACCCGTTTTTTGCGTGTTTTCGTGCATTTGAAAAATTATCGAGGGAAAACAACGTGCGAACATAAACGCCCGTTGTTTTCGCACGTTTGATTTCGCAAATGCACGAAAACACGTCGAAAACGCCCGTTGACACGAAAAAGGAAAACAATGAGAGTTCAATACACATCGACCCCTTTCTCTGTGCATTTTCAGACGATGCAACAGCCGATTCATCCTGTAAACGGGACGTCGAGGACGCCGTCCCCTACACATTTGTGCAGCGGATATAAACTCTTGACACAACGTAAGAAACGAAACGGGCGAATGTAAACGGGTGAACACATACGGGCGGAAACATACGGACGAATGTAAACGGACGAACACATACGGGCGAACAAAGTTCGCCCCTACAGAACAGCATCTCGCCAATATTCATAAACGTAACCATAAACATAATGTAGGGGCTGGCGTCCTCGACAGCCCGTTGATTGGCGGTTGTTTCGTGCGAAAATGCGGCAGTAAACGGGTCGATGTAGGCATTGCTTTATATACGGTGGGGTTGCGTTATGTTTTCACCCGTTGATTAATCGGCTGTTGTGTAGTCTGAAAATGCGCCGCCAAACGGGTCGATGTAGGCATCGACCCCTACATTCGCCCCTCGTTTCTCCTTCTCGGGACGGAAAATTCGCTCGTCTTCTGCGAAGACTCGCTCTTTTCCTGTTAGTGGGGGAGGATAGGTTTTTCGGCACTGCGTTTTGTAGTTCTATCATGGTTTTTTGATAGGCGCAGGATACTGGTGCTATATTACTTTTTGCGCAGTGCCTTGTCGGCTGCGCCGATTGAGGCTCTGCCTCAAACTCCGCAATGGGGCTGCTCGCC
>JBJERD010000143.1:0-3144 GCA_051882095.1 Oscillospiraceae bacterium | reverse complement strand
AGCGCCCTCCTTATCGGCAGCCGCCATAAGCGTGATATCATAGCTTCCTGCAACTTCAAGGTCGATATCGAACTCAACTCCGTCGTCCTTTGCTCCGATAGAAACAAAGCCTTTTCCGCTGTAATCTCCTGCAAATTTCTGGTCAAGAACCTCGGCTGTGCCCGAAAGAGTTCCGTCCTCAGCCTCTGTCTCGAATTTGAAATCTTCAGGGATATCGCTTTTGTTCTGAACGTCTGAAAGGTCAAGATCGCTCAGCGTCTCCACCACAGGTTCGGTGGCAATGACTTTTCTTGTGGTGGTTGATTCGGCAGCCTCCGAAGAGCTTCCGGAGGAGTCCTTGGAGCCGCAGCCCACCATTGCTCCCGTTACCGCAGCTGCGGTGACAAGAGAAACGACACGTTTAACGTTAAAATGCATCTTCCATTCTCCTTTTTTGTATTATACGGCGCTGTACGCCCGTTTTAATTCACGACTGTTATTTGCGCTTTCTCAGCACTCTGCGGTAGATAGTTTTTGTAACTCCCGACGGCAGCAGGAACAGCCCCGTCTGGGCAATACAGGGAACAAGAAAATCAAATATCCCCGAAAAACCGCTTTTATATATCATTCTGCGCACCTTTATAAATGCTTTGGTGTTTTCAAGACTGCTTCTTTTTACAATATCTTCATCACAAACTCTGTATCTCACCAACGCTTCCGGGATGTTCTGCCCTTTTGCGCCGTTTTCCAGCATTCTGACCATAAATTCATAGTCTTCGCACATTCTTATATCAGAATAGCCGCCTGCCTCCTCGGCGGCGCTTTTTTTGAAAGCGATAGTCTGACGGTTGAAAGGATTGCGCCTTCTGGCATATTTCAATATCTGCTCCTGTCTTACGGGAGTTTTTCTAATTCCTATCACTTCGCCCGTTGCTCCGTCAAACTCCTCCGCAAATGTTCCCACAATGTCAAGCTCAGGGTCTGCGGCGAAAAGAGCCATCTGCTTTTCGCATCTGTCGGGCAGAGAAATATCGTCCGAGTCCATTTTTATTATGTAAGGACAGCTGCAAGCCTTGATACCCTCGTTAGTAGCTCTTCCTGCGCCCACGTTCCTGCTTATCCTCACTATCCTGAAAATATCACGAAACTCGCTCTGAAAGGACTTGACGATGATATTCAGCTCGCAGGTGAGCTTGCCGTCGCAGACAAGCACCGCTTCTTTCGGCGGATAGGTCTGCATAAGCATACTTTCAAGGCTTTCGTTGAGATTTGCGGGAAGCTCCTTATCATAAACGGTCATCAGAAGAGAGTATGGGGGCAGGTTGGCTTTTTTCCTTCCGCTCATTACGACTCCCCCTCTTCATTGACGGCTTTTATAGATGTTTTTGCTATCGCAGTACCTATATATAGTATATCAGACCTTTACACCTTTGTCAATGATCTGACAGATAATTTAGTATAGAATATGATAACTTTAATATCAGTTTTTGGTATATATATTCAAACACTTGATTAAATTTTCAAAGTGTGATATACTGTATAACGACGAATAAATCAGATAATACGAATAAAATTGCTTTGAATAAATTTTTTTGACAAAAATCAAACAGGAGGAAAGCTCCAAGATGAGGAGCAGGTGATAAATATGAAAAACAGAGAACAGTATAAACGACTTATTACTTTCTTTGCTTCCTTTGTTATCATTCTCATTTTTGCCGAAGCCTTTGCCCATGTGTGGTATAACTATTACAACAAGGGTATGCTTGACCCGTTCTGGCGCAAGGGAAATTATCTTCTGATAATGATATACGCTTTTATCTATGTGCTTATAACACGCAGCCTTAACGGCTTCAAGATAACCTATCTCAAGCCGGGGGGACTATTCGGCTCGCAGCTGCTGGGTATTCTTTCGACCAACGTTATAACCTTCGTGCAGATAAGCCTTATCGGACGAGGCAGACTGAACGTTGCACCGATGCTGGCGCTGACGGCTATAGAATGTGCTGTGGCTCTTGTGTGGTGCTTATGCGTAACAAGGCTTATGGCGAAAATATATCCGGCATGGCGAATGATAATCGTCTACGGAAACGTAAATGCAAGAGAGCTTGTGGCGAAGATGAGCAACCGTCAGGACAAATATCTGATATGCGAATCGGTAAGCTGCGACGAGGATATCGAAGTTATCAAAGAAAAAATTTCAAAATATGAGGCGGTCATAATTTCCGACGTGCCAAGCGAGCTGAGAAACAAGCTGCTGAAATTCACTCTTGACAGGTCGATAAGGACTTACATAAATCCCAAGCTTTCGGATATCATCATCAGAGGTGCGGACGATTTTCATTTGTTTGACACTCCCCTGCTGCTCAGCAGGAACGACGGTCTCACCTTTGAGCAGAAATGCGCAAAGCGTCTGACCGACCTGGTGCTTTCGATAATAGCTCTGACCATAGCTTCGCCGTTTATGCTTATAACGGCTCTGGCGATAAAGCTTTACGACGGGGGGCCAATACTTTACTCGCAGGAGAGACTGACCACGGGCGGAAAGATATTCAAGGTCTACAAGTTCCGCAGCATGATAGTAAACGCCGAAAAGGACGGAGTTGCAAGGCTGGCAGGACAGCAGGACGACAGAATAACGCCCATCGGCAAGCTTATCAGGCGCATACGTTTTGACGAGCTGCCCCAGCTGATAAACATACTGAAAGGCGATATGTCGTTTGTGGGTCCCAGACCCGAAAGACCTGAACTTTCGGCGAAATACGAAGAGACTATGCCCGAGTTCCGCTACAGACTGAAGGTCAAGGCAGGACTTACGGGATATGCGCAGGTAATGGGAAAATACAACACCACGCCCTATGACAAGCTGAAGCTTGACCTTATGTATATAGAGCGGCAGTCCATATGGCTTGATCTGAAAATAATCATGATGACCATAAAGACCTGCTTTGTACCCGAGGCAACGGAGGGCGTTGCAAGTCCGCAGTCGCTGGAGACTCACAGACAGGAGCATCCCAAAAGAGATGCGGAAGAGCTGGATAAGATACTGAAATAACAAAAGGACGGTGGATAGCCGTCCTTTCAGTTTGTCGAAAAACCTATTCATTCTTAGTATAAGGGGAAGCCCTCTATCGCAGGGCTTCCCCTCTTTCAAAACAGTCCACCGGA
>JBJERD010000142.1:0-3154 GCA_051882095.1 Oscillospiraceae bacterium | reverse complement strand
ACAGTCTTGTAGCCGCACATATACTTTCCTGCTCCCTCAGATACGCCGAGAATTACAGGCGACTGAAGCTCCTGAGCAGTCTGGAGAATAGCCTTTGTCCATTCAAGATTATTGATATTGAACTGACCTACCGCATAGTGTCCTTCAACAGCCTTAGCCATCATTTCCTTTGTTGAAACCAACATTTTAAACACCCTCCGTTACATATTTTCAAATAACATAATTATTATACTCTCTTTGCTTTGAAATTTCAACAGTACATCGCCATATTTAACTGTTTGTACGTTATATTTTCACAAACTATACATAATCATGGCTCATACATTTTAATGACCTTCAAAGCGACCTCGTTTTTAGTCACTCTCAGATCCATAGCCTGCTTTTCAAGATACCTGTGCGCCTGCTGCTCGGTGAAGCCGAGATACTGCATAAGCGCAAGCTTTGCACGGTTGACGTTTCTTATTTCTTCAAGCTTTTTCTGAAGCTTGATATTTTCATGCTGCAATCCAAGAAGCCTTTTTCTTGAAGCGTTGATAAATTTCATCGACTGATAAAAGACCTGTCGGCTAAGAGGCTTTGGTATGACCATTACTCCCATGTCTTCCATCCTTTCGCTTACTGCGTCGGCATTTTCAGATCTTACTATCATCACACAGCTCGCCATTGACGAGTCGGATATCAGCTCCGCAAGCTCGTTTCCGTATTCGTCAGAAAGCGGACAGTTTATTATTACTGCGTCATAATTGTTGCCGTTAGCTATGCGCCTTGCTTCAAGCCCCGTTCCCACTACCGACTGGCTGCAAGCAGGAAAAGCTTCCTTTACAAGATTTGCAACAGCCGCCGTAGCCTTTTCATTGCTGGAAACTATCAGAACTCTGTCCATACCAACACACCCCCTCGTCCTACTTATCAAATGTCATATGCCCAAACGATAAGATCAAAGTGTGTAGAAGTATTTTACAGATTCATATATCTCCTTGTCCTGAGCCTCGCAGTAATCCTTCCAAGCGTCGGTCTTTTTCATAACAAAATAATCCAGCACTCTTTCGGGGAGATGTTCCTTCAAAAACTCGCTGTCGGCTGCGCACTTCACCGCTTCGTCAAGATTTGACGGAAGCTTTTCATAGCCTGCAAGTACCTCTTCATCTACCTTGTGAAGGTCAAAATCGGCAGGCTCAGCAAGCTCCGTATGCTCCGCAGCGCCTTTCAGACAAGCGTATATAAGCAGTCCCAGCGCAAAATACGGATTGCAGGTGTTGTCGGGAGAACGGAGTATTATCTCGTTTTCCTCGTTGTCTCTTACCGCAGCCTTCACAAGCTGAGAGTAGTTGTAATGAGTCCATGTTACATACTTGGGTGCAAGATGCTCTCCCAGTCTGGAATATGAATTGGTTGTGCAGTTCATAAACAGCGACATGGCTCTTATCTCGCTCATGATGCCTGCTATCATGCTGCGTGCTTCCTCGGTAAAGCCTGCCTTGGAGCGGAAAATATTCTGACCGTTTTTAAGGCAGGAAAGATAAATATGCAGTCCGCTGCCGCACTTGTCGGGAAGCGGCTTCGGCATGAACGAAGCGAACATACCGTTCCTTGCAGCGATAGACTTTACCACATTCTTGAATGTGATAAGATTGTCCGCAGCGTTGAGTGCGTTTGAGCACTGAAAATCTATCTCGTTCTGTCCCGGACCTGCCTCATGCCTTGAGCTTTCGGGAACGATATCCATCTGTTCAAGCGTGAGACAAATATCTCTTCTGAGATTTTCTCCTCTGTCCGCAGGGGCAACATCGCAGTAGCCTGCATAGTCATGAGGTCTCTTTGTAGGAAGTCCGCTGTCATCGGTCTCAAACACATAAAACTCGCAGGAAGTGCCTATCTGGAATATATATCCCTTTGAACGTGCGTAATCCATTGCCGTTTTAAGAAAGAACCGTCCGTCGCCGTCAAAAGGAGTACCGTCCGAATTTTTAATGTTGCAGAACATTCTCACTACTCTGCCCTGCTGAGGTCTCCACGGCAGAAGCGACAGGGTGTTAGGGTCGGGGAAAAGAAAAAGATCTCCCTGAACGTTGTTCATAAAGCCGCCCACCTTTGAAGCGTCAAAAGCAAGCCCCTTTGCAAACACCTTTGCAAGGTCGCTTGAAATTATAGATATGGTTTTCAGATTTCCGAAAATATCGCAGAACATCAGCTTTACAAACTTGACGTCGTTTTCCTCAACAAACTGCAGGACCTCTTTTTCGGTATATTTCATATGTATATCCTCCTTTAATGACCGGCAGACATGACCGCAGTCACAAAAAACCGGCTGACCGAAGCGCTTTTCATAATGCAAAGAGGTTATACCGAAAGCTCTCGGTATAGCCTCTTATTATTATACTACATTTAATTTGGCGTGTAAAGCTGTTTGTAAGGATTTTTTGTGTCCGGAGTAAGAACATAGAACTTGGCCGAAAGTATCGAATCTCTGCTTGCGCCGAATTTCTCGCAATACTCGTCGATGTACTTTTCTATTTCGGCAAGGTCTTCCTCAGTTGCCTCCGCAGCCTTTACCTGCGCCGGAAGATCCTTCGGCAGCGTGTTTGTTCTAAGATATATCTTTCCGCCGTGCATTCCCGTTCCGCAGAAATTTCCCACCGGAACCTCGTCTTCAAATCCCAGACCAAGAACGATGATATATCCGCCTGCCTGATACTCGCCCAAGAAGGATCCTGCTTTGCCGCCGATGACCAGTACGGGCGTGTGCTCCATATAAGATTTCATATGGATCCCCGCTCTGTAGCCTGCGCTGTCACGGACATAGATAGTGCCGCCTCTCATAGCGTAGCCGGTAGCGTCTCCCGATGAACCGAAAACTGTTATCGTTCCGTGGTTCATGGTATCTCCCGTTGCGTCCTGGGCGTTTCCGTAAACCATGATGTTGCTGCCGTCAAGATAAGCGCCCAGAGCGTTTCCGGGAGTGCCGTTTATGATGATGTCGCCCTCATGTCTTCCTGCCGCAATATATCTCTGTCCAAGACAATTGTCTATAACAACAGTTTCCGAAGTGCAAGCCCTGAGCTTTTCATTCAGATCTTTAAAATGCATTAATCCTGCTTGAATTTTCATAACTTTTCCCCCTACCCAACTTACTGTGCAAGAAACTCAGCACGCT
>JBJERD010000141.1:0-3159 GCA_051882095.1 Oscillospiraceae bacterium | reverse complement strand
AAATACGAGACCTGCGAGGTGGTGACCGACGCATATTCCACCTGCTATGAATGTGAGCTTGAAAACAGCGGCTGCCGTATCGACGGTATCCCTGTTAAAATAAATGAATTACATACCGCCGTATCTCAGGCGGTTTACAACGACGACTCCATCGCTTGCATATATGACGTATGGTGCGATATCGGAAACGTTACGGCAAGGTACAATGAAGAAACCTGCAAATACACCGTTTCGGGCAACGCAGATTTCTGTATGATAGGCAAAAACGAAAGCGGAACGCCCATCTACCTTGAAGCCGATTCGCCATTTGAACACGAGCTGCCTCAGGAATATTCAGCAGACAGCATTATCCAACCGAAGGTATGCGTTCAGAACTGTTCTTACCATATACCGGACGAAAACACTGTAGAAGTAAAAGCAGAGCTGAAAATAGGCGGCTATGTCTGCGAACATTCGGCTAAGGATATGCTGTGCAGTCTTAACGTTTGCACCGACAAGCCGAAGGAGAAGCAAAATGGCTACGCCTTAAAGCTTTGCTATTGCAGCAGCAATGAGGATATCTGGGAAATTGCAAAGAAATACTCAACATCCATAAAGGCGATAATGGAAGAAAACGAGCTTTCGGACGACAAGTCCGATAACTGCGGAATGTTGCTTATTCCGCTGATGAATTGATATGCGGAGGAAAAAACTATGATAAACGACATTTATACGGACATTGCAACCCGAACCGACGGCGATATTTACATCGGCGTGGTAGGTCCTGTGCGAACGGGAAAATCTACATTCATAAAGCAGTTCATGGAGAATTTCGTTATCCCCAACATTGAAAGCGATTACCGCAGAGAGCGGGCTATCGACGAACTTCCGCAGTCCTCCGGCGGAAAAACAATAATGACCACCGAACCTAAATTCATACCCGAAGAAGCGGTTGAAGTTTCGCTTGAAGGCGGCACAAAATTCAATGTAAGAATGATAGACTGTGTAGGCTACATAATCCCCAGCGCAATAGGCTATTTTGAAAATGAGATGCCGCGAATGGTGGTAACTCCATGGTTTGACGCAGAAGTTCCATTTAACATGGCAGCAGAGGTAGGCACTCAGAAGGTCATCACGGAGCACAGCACTATCGGACTTGTCATCACAACCGACGGCACTATAACCGACCTGCCCAGAGATGAATATGAGGAGTGCGAAGAGCGTGTTATCTCGGAGCTTAAAAGCATCAATAAGCCTTTTGTGGTTCTGATGAACAGCGTATATCCCGATTCGGTGGAAGTCAAAAAGCTTTGCAGCGACCTGTCCGAAAAATACAACACAACAGTAATGCCCATAAACTGCTTAGAGCTTTCGGAGGAGGATATAAGAAATATTCTTACTCAGGTGCTTTACGCATTTCCTATCAGAGAGATCAACATTGAAATGCCCTCGTGGATAAACACGCTGGAGAAAGGTCATTGGCTGAAAGAAGCTGTTTTTTCACACATCAGAAGCGCAGCTTCGGAGCTTACCAACCTAAGACAGATAAACTGCTGTTCTGAAGAAATAGCCAAATGTGAGCACATCACAGACAGCTGCGTTAAAAGCATTGACCTCGGAATGGGCAGCGCAGTTATCTCGGTAGGAATAAACCAGGATCTGTTCTTTAAGATAATAGGTGAGGCAACGGGTCTTACCATTGAAAACGAAAGCGACCTTATGCCGCAGATCCTTGAACTGGTACGCATTAAAAACAAATTCTCAAAATTTGCGGAAGCGCTTAATCAGGTGGAAGAAACAGGTTACGGCATAGTAATGCCTTCAATGGACGAACTCACACTTGAAGAGCCGGAAGTCATCAAGCAGGGTGGAAAATACGGCATAAGACTTAAAGCCACCGCTCCGTCAATACACATGATGAAGGCTACCATAAATACGGAAGTCGCTCCGATAGTCGGTTCCGAAAAGCAGTCAGAGGAGCTTGTACTCTATATGCTCAACGATTTTGAGGAATCACCTCAGAAGATATGGGAAAGCAACATTTTTGGAAAATCTCTGCATGAGCTTGTGAACGAAGGTCTTCACGCCAAGCTTGCCAAGCTGCCCCAGGATGCAAGGATGCGTCTTAAAGAAACTATAGAAAGAATGATAAACGAAGGCTGCTCGGGTCTTATCTGTTTCATTCTGTAAAAGCAAAACCACCAGAGATAACACTGGTGGTTTTTTTGCATGAAAAAACGGAATGAACGAAAAAGTTCATTCCGTATTGTTCATCTATCATGCCTGAAGATAAGATTTCACAAGCGCCTGCAAAAGCTCGTCTCTGTCAATATGTCGAATCAAGCTTCTTGCATTGTTATACGTTGTTATGTATGTGGGGTCTTCCGACAGAATGTATCCCACTATCTGATTGATCGGATTGTAACCCTTCTCCTTCAGTGCGTCATAAATGATGGTCAGAGTTTTTTTCAGTTCGGTTTCTTTATCGTTAACAACTGAAAACTCCATAGTCTGTTCGTGCATAAGCTCAACTCCTTTACACAAATGGTACACCTAACATTCTACATATATTATTATAAACCATTTCATCACAAATAACAAGTACTTTTTATAAATTTATTGAATTTGCATAAACTTGTTGAAGAAAATTTTACAGGCAAAAGGCTTATCGTCTTTCAGCGCCTATCTGAGCAAGCGCTTTTACAACCTTATCCATAGTCTTGTCAGCCTGTTCGTCTGTAAGAGTGCCGTCGTGTGATCTCATTGAGATAGAATAGGAGACCGACTTCTTGCCCTCTTCGATCTGCTCTCCCGTATAAACGTCGAACAGTGATACCTTTTCAAGAATAGAACCTACTGCGCTCTTGATAGCCTTTTCAAGCTGTGCAACAGGAAGCTCCTTGCTGCAAACAACGGAAATATCTCTTGTAGTCGCCGGGAACTTAGGCAGCGGCTTATAGATCTTCTCGTCCGACGACTTAGCCATAAGCTCGGGAATGTTTATCTTTCCAACATAAGCTCTTGCACCTATTCCGTAGTTTTCAAGTACATCGGGGTGAAGCTCGCCGAATATTCCTAGTTCTTCACCGTCGATCTTAACGACAGCTACTCTGCCCGGGTGGAATGCCGAATACTCGTCAAACACGCTGTCCTGCGTTGCCTTTTCGATCTCATATTCCT
>JBJERD010000140.1:0-3163 GCA_051882095.1 Oscillospiraceae bacterium | reverse complement strand
AAACCCCTCCGCCGATATGCTATTATCCGAAGAGCAGGTAAAAGAAGAATGGTTCGACGACGCCTTTGCGCTTCATTTTTGCAGCGTTTCTCTGGGGGATTTCCCTATGAAAAGCGCACACAGAAAGGCAATTGATATCTGCCGCAAAAAAGGAGCGATAATAAGCTTTGACCTCAATCTGCGTTTCCCTTTGTGGAGCGACAAAAAGGCGCTGTATAACACGCTGTGGGAGTTTATTCCTCTGAGCGATATTGTTAAAATATCCGATGAAGAGCTGGAATTCATCACGGGCGAAAAGGAAATAAAAAACGCTCTTCCCCGTTTGTTCGATTTGAATGTGAAGCTTGTCATCTACACCTGCGGAAAGGACGGAGCTTATGCTTTCACCAAAAATGCGGAGGGCTTTGCAAAGGGTATCAACGTAAAGGCTGTGGATACCACAGGCGCAGGAGACGGCTTTATCGGTTCGTTTCTGTTCGGACTGAAATCGCTTGGCATGACCGCCGAAAGCTTAGACTCAGCGGACAAAGCAACGCTTGAAAAGCTGCTGGATTTTTCAAACAGGTTCTGCGCCGAAAGCGTCAGACACAACGGAGCAATAGCTTCATACAGAAAAATTGATTTTTAAGGCAACACCGCTGTATTAAAAAGGCTGCTGCACAGTCTGAAAATTCACCGAGAAACGGGTCGATGCCCACATCGCACCGCTGATCTTTGAATTTTGGCAGACGTGCAGCAGCCTGTTTTTATTTGTGCGGGGCAATTTGCTGACAAAACACGGAAAAAGCTATAACTATTCTCGCCAAAAACTGCTCTTTCAAGCCGAGATTATTTGTAAACGTCTACAAAGATGTCGAAAAATCAGGGTTTATGTCACTTTGGGAGTTACAAAATCGAAAAAAGTATGATATAATTAATTTGCATATCAGACGTAAAAAAAGCATGATGATATTTCAGGAAACGAGGTCACTTTATGAAATTAAAACATAATGTTCAGCTTTGCCTGTTCGTTTTTGGCTGCATAGTGATAAATTATTTCGGGCGGGTATTTGCAAATACTCTGGAGCTTCCCGTATGGCTTGATACCATAGGCACAGTTTTTGCCGCATACGCTCTGGGACCTTTCTGCGGCGCTGTGGTAGGCGCAGCAGGAAATATCATTTTCAGTATTCATTCTGAAATGGCTTTTTATTACGGACTGACCAATATTGCCGTAGGCATAATAGTGGGAATATGCAAAAACAAGGGCTTTCTCAAAAGCCTGTTCGGAATGCTTTCCACAGCTTTTGCGGTAACTCTTCTTTCGGTGGCGGTATCCACTCCGCTCAGCTATATATTCGGTGACGGTACGGTGGGAAACATCTGGGGAGACGGTATCGCAAGGCTTTTGCAGGAAATGGGCTTCAACAAGATAGCTTGTCATATTACCGGTCAGTTCTATATGGACTTTATGGACAAGACCCTGACTATGCTGCTGCTTTTCGGAACGGTAAAGCTTATAGACAAGAGCAGAGAAACTCTGAGAAAAACCAAAAAAACATCAAAAGGCATTATGTCCGCTCTGATAATAATGCTGTCGCTGGTTACGCTTCTGCCGTCGGCAGGGCTTGTATATGCAGCCGAAGACCAAGGTCAGACGGCTGAGGACAATTATGATTTCCGGAAATATATCAGCACTGTCTACAACGGAGAAACCGGACTTCCCGGCGGAATGGCTAACGATATTGTTCAGACCAAGGACGGTGTTTTGTGGATAGGAACCTACGGCGGACTGTATCGTTACGGCGGCGGCGAGATCGAATGGATGAACGAGCTGGAAACTGCCAAAACGGTCAACTGTCTATATACTGACGAAGCAGGCAGACTCTGGATAGGCACAAACGACAACGGCTTATCTATATGCATAAACGAAAAAATATCCAACGTGCTGAACAAGAACGACGGATTTCCCTCCAATTCGGTGCGCTGCATAACCGAAAGCTCCGAGGGCTATTACTATGCAGGAACCACCGACAGCTTAGTTGTTCTGACCTTGTCGGGAGGACTTAAAGTATACGACACCATTCCCGAGATAATGTACGCCAAAAGAATATGCGCCGACAACAGCGGAAATGTGGCAGCCGTAACCGGCGAGGGCGTGCTTTACCTTGTACGCGGAAATGAAATAATCGCAAGCCGCACTATGGATAAGGACGGCGAAGTTTACAACAGCTGCACCTTTGACGACAACGGAATACTGTACGCAGGGTCGTCCGCCAGCACCGTGGAGCGTTTTGACATATCCGGCGGAAGCTTTAATAAATTGTTTTCCACAGAATGTGACGGCATTGCAGGAATAAACTCGCTGCGCTTTTCCGACGAAGGAGTTTTGTTTATCTGCGCAGACAACGGAATAGGATATCTGACTGCCGAGGGGGATTATTTCTCTATCGACGTGAACGATTTCAACAGCTCCGTTGAGAATATGCTGATAGACTATCAGGGCAACCTGTGGTTCACATCGTCAAGACTGGGACTGCTCAGGCTGTGCCCTTCTATATTTTCGGAAGTAGGCGGCAATGACGGCTTATCGGGAAATGTAGTGAACACCGTAACAAAGTGGCAGGACGTTTTATACATAGGCACCGACGGCGGTCTTGAAGCAGTTAACGGCAAACAGGAGCATACCGAAAACAGCATCACTGAGGCTCTTGACGGAATAAGAATACGCTGCCTTATGACAGATTCACGGGGCGACCTGTGGGTATGCACATCGGGCAAGGGCGTATGGAAGATATCTCCCGACCGTGAAATAACGGTATATGACAGCGGAAAAGGCACTTTGGGAGATAAATTCCGCACGGTGATAGAAACAAATGACGGCGCTGTTGTTGCCGCAGGAGATTCGGGCGTCACCTTTATTAAAAACGGCAAGGTGTACGATACTGTCGGCTTGGAGGAGGGTCTTACCAATCCAAAGGTGCTTTGCCTTTATGAGAGAGAAGACGGAAGCATACTTGCAGGAACAGACGGCAACGGAATTGCCATGATAAAGGACGGAAAGCTCGCAGGCACTCTGAAGCAGGAAGACGGGCTCAGCTCGGACATCATTCTCCGTATGGTTACAAATTCCGACGGTGGCGGTATGTTTGTGGTAACGGGCAACGGCTTGTGTTATCTTACC